>NZ_CAUDSG010000005.1:0-61578 GCF_958451995.1 Candidatus Avelusimicrobium alvi | reverse complement strand
TTTTTTTTTTTTGATAAATTGGGGAAAGACCTATTGGGTCGTATCCCCTCGCATACCTCGTTTAAACTCTTTTCTCCGGGGATATTTGGTCCATTCCCGTAAGGATGGAAGGAGTTTCTATGAAACGTATTTTTATCGTGTTATCCCTGCTGTCAGTCCCGTTACTCGCAGTAGCAGAAAATAAAATCAAAATGGTAACATACTTTCCGGTGCCGTATGTGGCATACAGTAAGATTAACGCCAGTAAACAATTAGACATAGGCCTTACGTCCGCCTGTGAAATGAACTTAGGCTGTTCAGAATCCGGCGCTTTGGGTATTCGCCCGTTACAGGCCACAACCGTCAACCTGAACCGGGGAAAATTAGATTTAAACACGGCTTCTGCCGTAAAAAGTACGAACGTAGCTTTGGGGAGCGGTTCTGGAGAGGCGAATATAGATTTCTCTACAAACCTGCGTATCGGCACGTTAAACAACGGCTACAGTCTGGAAGCCGCTGATATGACGGTGGACGAACTGAAATTGTTTGCGTCGCATATGCGTACAGGAGGGGAAAAATTCCCGTCGTGCGCGGCAACGGGAGCAAGCGGCGCGCCGCAGGTGTCGTGGCAGAAAGTAAAACTCAAAAAAGCGGAAGAAGTGTATCTGGTATGCGGTACGCCAAAACAAATGGCGGATTGTAATGCTGCATCTCGGCCTTCGTCCAGTCAATCTTGTAATGGCTGCGGAACGCAGACGCGCAGCGTGACTTGCGACACTTCCACAGGGCAGTGGCAGACGGGAGAGTGGAGCGCTTGTTCTGGCGGATCTCCTGCTCAAACCACCCAGCAGGAAAGTTGTTCTTTTACTGCATATTATTACTATCATTCCCAGAGCGATTCGCCTTCCACGCGTTTGGGGCCAGCAACAATAAGTGGTACTCGGAGTCGCAGCTGGAATACTCGTACATGCAGTTGGGGAAGTTGGAGCCGTTGTTCGGGCGGTGCATATGTGAGTTTGGGTTCCTTTACAAAAAGTAATAATAAATCGTATTGTCAAAAGGCTTCATCCTCTCTCTGTAATCAGGGACCCAATACGTTAAATGGAACGTGCAATTGGGCCCAATCCATGGGATTATCCGGCGCATATTGTGTTTCCCCATATGGCAGCGGATGTTATATTTATCAGTGCCAAACATTAACTGAGTAATTTCTGATAATAAAGCGCTTCGGATATAAATTCCGAAGCGCTTTGCCATAAGAATGTTTTTTGCCCGTTTCGCGTGCGGTCTTTTTTGTATAGTATATATATGGACCAATCCGTTTTGACCGCTCTTCTGTTGAGCTTTCTGGCCGGGGCTGCCACTTCTGTCGGCGGCGCGCTGGCGTTTGTGATTAAAAAGGAAAATCTGTCCGTCCTGTCGCTGGGGCTGGGGTTTTCCGCGGGCGTGATGATTTACGTCTCTTTTATGGAAATTCTGCCGCAGGCTACACACTCTCTTTCCGCCCTCTACGGAGATAAACCCGGCGCGTGGATGAGCACGGGCATATTTTTTGCGGGTGTCGTCATTGCGTGGCTGATTGACACGCTGCTCCCTTCCCACCACGTGGAAGAACACACGCTGGATAAATCCGCCAAACTAAAACATTTGGGGATGTTCACCGCGCTCGCGCTGGCGATTCATAACTTTCCGGAAGGGCTGGCCACATTTATGGCGTCTATGCAGGACGCCACGCTGGGCGTTTCCATCGCCGTGGCGGTGGCGATTCACAACATCCCGGAAGGCGTGGCCGTCGCGCTTCCCGTGTATCATTCCACGGGCAGCCGTTCCAAAGCGTTTTGGTACAGCGCCGGGTCCGGCATGGCCGAACCCGTCGGGGCCGTGTTGGGGTTTTTCCTGCTGCGCTCGGTATTGCACGACGCGGCGTTTGGCGTGATGTTTGCGCTTATCGCCGGGATTATGATTTACATCGCGCTGGACGAGCTGCTTCCCACCGCGCATGAATACGGGGACGGGCATAAAGTCATCTGGGGCGTGCTGGGCGGGATGATGATTATGGCGCTTTCGCTGTTATTGTTTTAAGCCGGCATACATAAAAAAGCCCCCGTCAACCGGGGGCTTTTTTATGTATGCAAATGTTAGAAAATAAGCGGAGCCAGTACGAACGATATCATAATCCCCAGCGAGTAGCTGGTTACGTTGATGGTAACGCTGAGCATCAGCGAATCGTACAGGGAAATGCGTTTGCGGTTTATCAGCCCGATGATAAGGGCTTCGGCCAGTACGCAGAAAATCCATAAAACCGCCGTCTCCTTAAAATAACGCGCCAAAAACAGCCACGATACGGCGGTGGTCAGCAGATTGGCAACGGCTACGCTGTATAAGATAGTAAAACTTTTTTCGGTATACGAAAGATACGCCGCCGCGGCCAGCAGTTCAAGCACTAAAATGATGATGAGGGAAATCCACGCGTCCCGGCGGACCCAGGAGCCGGTATCCGGCGCGGCCGACGAGGGTTCCACCTGCAGGCTGTCTTCGTTTACATACACGTTAAAGCGCGAGCGCAGGGTGTCGGGCGAGGCAAAAACATTGCTTTCGCGTTTGGTGCCGTCCGTAAACGCGATGATGAGCTTTTGGTAATTGTCGTATTCGTAGGCGATGGAGAAACATTCCCCGGCCGAGCAGTACAGCTTTTGCAGCCCGTATACGCCCAGGGGTTTGCTGTCAAAACACTGGTTGTCTTCGCACTGGATTTGTTCGCTGTGCAAAGGGTCAATAAGCGGCTTGGAAGGCGTGTTGTAGATGAACGAAAACTCCATTTCCGGCTTGGGGGAAACGTCCGCCCACAGCGGCGAAAACAAGCAGAAAAAAAGCGGCAGCAAAAGTAATTTTTTCATTTTTTTCTCTCGGTATTCTTTATTTTGTATTATAACATTAATGAAGTAAAGGGGGAATGAAAATGTTTTTTACCAAAACGCAAAACGAAAAATACGCCGATGTAATGATTTGGGCCCTGCAAACCGCCCGCCGGAACGGCAAGTTTAAACCGTACGACGCCGTCCTGCTGCGAAGCGACCTGGCCGCCCTGCCGCTGGCCCGGGCGGTGTACGGCAAACTGATTGCCCTGCGCTATAACGTGATTACGCGCTTCAACGCGCCGGAAGCCTTTTCCAAGGAATTTTATCAACGCGCGGACGATAAACAGCTGGCGTTTGTGGCGGCTGGGGAAAAGGAATTTCAGGGCGGCATCAACGGCTTGATTTCCCTGCGCGCGCCGGAAGATTTGACGCATTTAAAAAGCGTGGATCCCGCCCGCATTGCCAAAAGCGCGGTGGCGCACAAACCCCTGCGCGAAATTTTGGACGTGCGCGAACAAAAGGGGCTCTTTTCCTGGACTTTGTGCAATTATCCGACGGAGGAGCTCGCCAAGCGGGCCGGGCTTTCCGTTAAAGAATACGCCGGGCAGATTGCGCGCGCCTGCTTTTTAAACGAAAAGGACCCCGTCAAAAAATGGAAGGAAGTTACCAAACAGATTACCGAAATCGGCGCGTGGCTTTCTTCTCTGCCCATCCGCACCCTGCGCGTGGAATCGGCGCATATGGATTTTGAGGTGCTCTTGGGCGAAAAACGCAAATTTATCGCGGGCGGCGGCTGTAACGTGCCTTCGTTTGAGATTTTCACCTCGCCCGACTGGCGCGGCACGCGCGGCGTATATTTTGCGGATTTGTCTTCTTACCGCAGCGGCAATTACGTCAAAGGCGTGCGGCTGGAATTTAAAGACGGCCGCGCCGTAAAAGCCGGCGCCGAACAGGGCGGCGAATTTGTACGCAAAATGCTGGCGATGGACAGAGGCGCGGCGCAAATCGGCGAGTTTTCGCTTACCGACCGCCGGTTTTCCAAAATCACCAAATTTATGGCCGATATTTTGTATGACGAAAACTTCGGCGGCAAATTCGGCAACTGCCACGTAGCCGTGGGCGCAAGCTATGCGGACACGTTTTCCGGCCCGCAGGCCAGGCTGGATAAAAAGCTGAAGGAAAAACTCGGTTTTAACGATTCTTCCCTGCATTGGGATTTGATTAACACCGAGGATAAAACCGTTACCGCCCGCTTAAAAGACGGTTCCAGCGCGGTTATCTACGAAAAAGGCCAATTCCGCTATTAATCTCTGCTGTGTATAGGCCATAAGACCCACAAAAAGGTGGGTCTTATGGCCCTTGTTGCGTGCATACAGATTGTTTAAACTAAAAATATAGATGTTACTTTACCAAAGGAGTTTAACATGAAGAAACTGATGATGTTGGTGGCCCTATCCGTTTTAACCCCTTGTGTATTTGCGCAGTCTTCCGTAAACACCGCCGCTATCCAGCGCGCGGCCAAAGCCGGAAAAGACAGCAAAGCGGCCCGCGTGGAAACCCTTTCCAAGCGCGTACTGGCCGAATTGGAATCCTTCCGCAAGCAGGCGTATAAGTGGGAGTATTACGAAGCGAATTATATGTTCCAGTCCATGGACGGCCTGCGTGAGAGCTATATGGCGCTGCGCGCGGAATCTGTCCCGGCGGCCCGCAAGGTGGCGCCGAAGGTCAATGAGCCTGTATTTGTGGCGAACGGCAGAACCCAAATTAAGGTGGAAGATTATTTGCGTATGGAAACGGTCAGCCTGTGGCAGAGCGAACAGGTGAAATTTGACGCGTTCCACGATGCGCTGGCGGAAGACTTGGCCGCCGCGAAGAAAGCGGACTCCGCCGCGGAAGAGCAAGCCGCCGCCGCTTTGCCGGAAGATTTTAAAAACGGGCTGGAAAGCTTCCGCGCCTATGTGCAGCAATCTAAAACCTTCAATTCCAACTTCGTCTTGCAGAGCATGATGAACGCGATGGACGCGTTTAACGCGAATTTGAAAAAGGACCCGAAATCCGGCCCGGCCATGGCGAAAGAATTTGTCAAACCGATTCAAGCCGGCTGGGGTACCGTGGTGGATCCGGTGGCCTTTATTAACGACCATGCCTGCGAAGTCTGGCCGATTCAGGAGGATTTGTATAACTTTAGAGACCAGTTGGTCAGACTTTCCCGCTGATTTCCTGGCACCGATTATTAAAAACTCCCGGGTCAAAACCCGGGAGTTTTTGTCTGTCCGGCTGGAAAAGCGGGCGGGATAAATGCGGAAATACGGCCCATAAAAAACGCGCCGGAAAGGCGCGTTGGGTAAATTGGAAGAAGCGGGGGGTTAAATTTCCTGATGGAGCACTTTTAAGGCGGCTTTTTCTTTGGCGACGGGCAGGCATTCCTGCACGCGGAAATGTTTGCCGTCCACGCTTTGCGAGATGGCGGCGATATCCGCATCCGTCAGCACTTCTTTATCATACGTGGTGCGAAATTCGTATCCCAGGCCGCTTTGGCGGATTAAATCCATGGATTCGCGCAGTACGGCGGGGTTGAATTCCACGCCCGTAATCAGCGCGTATTTGTCCAGCGGGGCCTTTAAATCCATGGCGATAAAGTCCACCAGCTTGTCCTGAATTAATTGTTTGAGCATATCGGGCCGGGTGCCGTTGGTGTCCAGCTTAACGGCGTAGCCCATGGCTTTTAATTTGGCTAAAAATTGGGGCAGATCTTCGTGCAGGGTAGGCTCCCCGCCGGATACCACAACGCCCTCCAGGGTGCCCTGGCGGCGTTTTAAAAAGGCGTCTATTTCCTCTTCGGCAACGGGTTCGGCGAACAGGTGCGGATACACCAGCTCCGGGTTGTGGCAGTAGCGGCAGCGGAAATTGCACCCTTGGGTGAACACCACCGCGGCCGGCCGGCCCGGAAAGTCAATCAGTGTAAATTTAATCAGTCCGCCTATTTTCATGCCGGAACCCGTTGCAGAATAAGAGAAAACTTATTTTTCGCAGTCGCAGCCGCAAGAGCAGCCGACGTGCATGGTTTTTCTCATGGCAAATTCTTCTTTTTTGCCTTTGTTCCAGTTCTGGACGGGGCGCAGATAGCCCACTACTCTGGAGTATACTTCGCATTTGGAACCGTGAACTTCGTTCATTTCTTTTTTGAGTTCCGAGATTTTGTTTTCAACTACTTGTCTTTCCTGTGCAGTCATGGCTTTGTCTCCTAAATACAAGGTACAACTGTGTATCAACGGGAACGGGCCCGTGAAAACCCGTTACTTCATTATGGCACTTTGCCACGTCCGTTTCAACCGCTTTTTTGGGTTAGCTTTGCGGCGCAAAGTAACCCAAAAAAGGTAATTACTGCGAAGAACTATTTGCTGTAAAGCTGTTCTTCCAAAAGTTTTACTTGATGTTCCAGCTCCTGCATGCGTTCGGCTTTGCATTTGGGGCATTCAAAATGTTCGCCTTCAATGTAGCCGCACTTGGGGCAGACGCTGAACGTGGGCGTGATGGAGAAGTACGGCAGGGTGTATTTCTCGCACACGGTTTTGATGAATTTCTTCATCGCTTCCAAATCTTTGATTTTTTCGCCGGTGAAAATATGCTGTACGGTTCCGCCGGTGTATTTGGACTGGATGGTGCTCTGCAGGTCCAGCATTTCAAACACGTCGTCGGTATAGTTGACGGGCAGCTGGGAAGAGTTGGTATAGAAGGGCTGATGGCCCTGTTTGTACAGCTCTTCGTTGGCGCAGATGATTTCCGGGAAGCGTTCTTTGTCCAGCTTGGCCAGGCGGTACGACGTGCCTTCGGCCGGCGTGGCTTCCAGGTTATAGTTGTTGCCGGTTTCTTCCTGGAATTTTACCAGCGTTTCGCGCATAAACGTCAGCACTTTTTCGGCGAACGCTTTGCCTTTTTCGGAGCCGATGTCTTCGCCGATGAGGTTGGTGGCGGCTTCGTTTAAGCCCACGAGCCCGATGGTGGAGAAGTGGTTCTTCCAGAATTCGCCGAAGCGCTGGCGCACGGAGCGCAGGTAGAAGCTCATGTACGGATAGAGGTTGCCCTTGGTAAAGCGTTCAATCACTTTGCGCTTGATTTCCAGGCTGGTCTTGGCCACTTCCATGCGGTCTTTCAAATTGGCGAAGAATTCGTCTTCGTTTTTGGACAGATACCCCAGGCGCGGCAGGTTGATGGTTACCACGCCGATGGAACCGGTGAGCGGGGCCGAGCCGAACAGGCCGCCGCCGCGTTTTCTGAGTTCGCGGTTGTCAATGCGCAGACGGCAGCACATGGAGCGCGCGTCTTCGGGGTTCATATCGGAATTGATGAAGTTGGCAAAGTACGGAATACCGTATTTGGCCGTCATTTCCCACAGCGGGGTGAGTTTGGGGTTGTCCCAGTCAAAATCCTTGGTGATGTTATACGTCGGAATCGGGAACGTGAACACGCGGCCCTTGGCGTCGCCCGCGAGCATCACCTCGCAGAACGCGCGGTTGAGCATATCCATTTCGTTCTGGAATTCGCCGTACGTTTTGTCCTGCAGTTTGCCGCCGATGATGACCGGCTGGTCCTTATAATAAGAAGGCACCGTCAAATCCAGTGTCAGGTTCGTAAACGGAGTCTGGAAGCCCACGCGGGTCGGCACGTTGACGTTGAACAAAAATTCCTGAAGCGCCTGTTTTACTTCGTCGTAGGTCAGTTTGTCGTAATAGATAAAAGGCGCGAGCAGCGTGTCAAAGTTGGAGAACGCCTGCGCGCCGGCGCTTTCGCCCTGCAGGGTGTAGAAAAAGTTGACCACCTGGCCCAGCGCGGTGCGCAGGTGTTTGGCGGGCTTGCTTTCGGCTTTGCCGACTACGCCCGTAAAGCCGCTTAACAGCAGGTCCTGCAAGTCCCAGCCCACGCAGTAGGCGCCCAGCAGGCCCAAGTCGTGCAGGTGGAAGTCCCCTTCCGAGTGCATGCGGCGCACATTGTCCGGATAAATTTTGTTGAGCCAGTAGACTTTGCTGATTTCAGACGAAATATAGTTGTTCAGCCCCTGTAGCGAATAGCCCATATTGCTGTTTTCGTTCACCTGCCAGTCTATTTTTTGCAGGTATTGGTCCACCAGGTCTACGTTAAATTTGGAAGTAATCTCGCGCATGCGGGCGTGCTGGTCGCGGTAGAGGATATAGGCCTTGGCCGTTTTGTGATAATTGGAAGTAAGCAGCACGTCTTCCACGATGTCCTGCACGTTTTCCACGTTCGGCACGGTGTCCGAATACAGCTGCTGGATGATGTTGATGGCGCGGATGGTCAGTTTTTTAGCGGTTTCCGGGTCAAATTCCCCGGTTACCTCGGCGGCTTTGGCGATGGCTTTGGTAATTTTTTTAGAGTCAAAACGTTGGGTGGTACCGTCTCTTTTGACGATATGCGTAATCACTTCAGAGTTTTCCATAATGTGTAGTCCTGGTAGAATATTCGCCGTTGTCTAAAGTAACGACTTTTAAAATTTTGACAAAAACAGACAAAAATTGCAAATTCCGTCTGAGCGTTTGCGTTTGGCAGGTTTGGTAAAAACAAATCCCCGTCGGAGAAAATAGTTTTTTGCCGCTGCTGGCGGACGCGGAAAACGGCGTGCTTCTTAATAGTAATTATTACTAATAAAGAAAATCTTGTCAAACTTTTTTTGGACCTATAAAAATATGCCCCAAAATATAAGGCAAAACGGGCGGCGCGGTTTTAAAGGGTCCCAAAACGCCTGGGTCCTTTTTTCGGCCCAAATAGGTCTTTTTTGTTTCCGGAAAACCCTTGATCCGGACGGCGCGCCGGAGGTCCGGCGCGGAAAATAACCCTTTCCGGGGGTTGACGGAGGGCGGGTAAACTGGTTTAATAAAAAAAAGGAAAGGGGGTGCTATATGGATTTTTATCAATGGTGTGTGTTGGCGGCGGTGGCGGCGTTTATCGTGTTTGTGGCGTTTGCGGTGCGCGCGTTTCTGCAAATTACCCGCACGGCCGAAGCGGTGGAGTATCTGGCCATTTCTACCGCGGAAAACGTGGATAAAGCCAAAAGCGCGTTTGATTTGATTGACAATGTTTCCACCATGCTGGATTCCACTTTTTACAAAGTGATGAAGCTGGGGATGGACCTCGTCAAACGTTACCGCGGCCGCTGAGGGCGTTTAACTGTTTTTACAAGGGCTCTTCCTTACGGGAGGGCCCTTTTTCATATGGTTAGGCGTTTAACGCCCACACGCCTATATTTAAATAGGCCGCATACATCAGCCATAGTCCGTAAGGGAGCAGGAGCCACGCGGCCGCGCGGTTTCTGCGCCAAAGCGCATATGCAAGCCATACGCCTTCGGCCAGCATCAGCGCCAGAATAAGCAGGGCGGCCGCCGGGTCGCGCCGCCCGAAGAATACGGGCGTCCACCAGGCGTTGAGCGCAAGCTGCACGATAAACAGAATCAGGGGTTTTCGCGCGGAGAGGCTGAGCCCGCGGCCAAAAGCCAAAAAAGCCGCAGTGCCCAGCAGTATGTACAATACGCCCCACGCCAGACCAAACAGGGCATCCGGCGGCGTAAACGGCGGCAGGGCCAGGGCGTGATACCAGCCCAGGTTGGCCTGTACCGCGCGCGCACCCGCCAGCGCGGGCAGCTGGCACAGGGCCAGCCAAAAAAGCAGTTTTAAAAAAGGCAGTATGCGTTTCATACTTTCACGCTAGCATTTTGCCGGCTGACGTAAAACCGGGAAAAAGGGTTAGTCCTATGGGCGGAGCGTGCCGTTTTGCTCCTAAAAATGGTAAAATAACCAGAGCGTATTTTTAACCTTTCAATCCGAGGACACTATGGACACGAAACTGATTACGGAAGTAACCGATTGGCTTAAAACCACCGATTTGGCCGAATTTTGCTACGAAAAAGACGGCGACTGCATTGAAGTAAAAACCCAAGAAGCCCTGCCCGAACCCGCACAGTTTTCCTGCTCGCTGACGGCTGTTACCGCGCCGTCCGTAGGCATTTACCGCGCGGCGGTTAAAGGCAAAGCGCTTCCGTTAAAAGAAGGCCAGGCCGTTAAAGAAGGCGACGCGCTGGGCCTGGTGGAAACGGTTTCCCAAAAACATAAAATCACGGCTCCCGTGTCCGGGAAGCTGCGCATCGTAACGGCGCAGGAAGGCGCGCCGGTGGAATTCGGCCTGCCGCTGTTTTTCATTGAGAGATAGGAGCCTTCTATGTCCGCCAATATCAAAATTACTCCTTTTAAAAAAGTTCTTATCGCCAACCGCGGGGAAATTGCCCTGCGCGTCATCCGCACTTTAAAAGAAATGGGCATTAAGTCCGTGGTCGTCTACTCGGAGGCCGACCGCGGCAGCCTGCATGTGCGCATGGCCGACGAAGCCGTATGCATCGGCGCGGCGCCGTCCCCTTTAAGCTATTTAAACATTGACGCCATCGTTACCGCCGCCAAAATCACCGGCGCGGACGCGGTTCACCCCGGTTACGGGTTCCTGTCCGAAAATGCGGACTTCGCTTCCGCCGTTACCAAAGCCGGTATGACCTTTATCGGCCCCACCGCCGAAGCGATTGAAATGCTGGGCGTTAAATCCACCGCGCGCGAAATCGCGGTGAAAGCCGGCGTGCCGATTACGCCCGGTTCCGACGGCGTAGTGGGCAAAAACTTCCGCGAAGTGGCCCGCAAAATCGGTTTCCCGATTATGATTAAAGCGTCTTTGGGCGGCGGCGGCAAAGGAATGCGCGCGTGCCTGAAAGAAGAAGATTTGGAACGCATGATGAAAACCGCGCAGGGCGAAGCCAAGGCCAACTTTGGCGACGACCGCGTGTATTTTGAAAAACTCGTTTTAAATCCGCGCCACATTGAAGTGCAGGTGGCGGGGGACAATTACGGCAACGTCGTGGCGTTTGCCGAGCGCGACTGCAGTATGCAGCGCCGTCACCAGAAGCTGGTGGAAGAGTCTCCTTCTCCGTTTGTGGATGCGGTAACGCGCAAAAAACTGCAGGAAGCGGCCTGCAAGCTTGTTAAAGCCGCCAAGTACCGCGGTGTAGGCACCGTGGAGTTTTTGATGGCGCAGAACAAAGAATTTTATTTTATGGAAGTAAACACCCGTCTTCAGGTGGAGCATCCGGTGACGGAATCGGTCTGCGGGCTGGATTTGGTTAAAATGCAAATCCAAATCGCGCAGGGCGAACCGTTGCACGTAACGCAGGACGAAGCGGCCGTGATTAAATGCCACGCCATTGAGCACCGCATCAACGCCGAAGACAGCGAAATGAATTTCACCCCCTGCCCGGGCACCATTGAAGAATGGATTCCCGCCGGCGGCCTGGGCGTACGCGTGGACAGCCATATGTACACGGGCTATACCATCCCCAGCTATTACGACAGCTTAATCGCCAAGCTGATCGTCACCGCGCCGGACCGCACGAAATTGCTGGAACGCAGCCGCCGCTGTCTGGGCGAGTTTCAAATCGGCGGTGTAAAAACCACCATTCCGTTCCACCAGAAAATCGTGGGCAACGAAGATTTCATCCAAGGCAATATGGACACGGGGCTTATTGAGCGCATGATGTCCAAAGAAAAGGAAGCCAGTGAAAGCAAAAAATAAAATTCTCGGTCCGCGCGCCCTTAAAAAAATGCTGGAAACCGCGCGTAAGGAAGGGAAAAAAATCGTATTTACCAACGGCTGTTTTGACATTCTGCACGCCGGACACGTGAGCGTGCTGGAATTTTCGCGCGCCAAAGGCGACGTACTGGTCGTGGGCGTAAACAGCGACGATTCCGTCCGCCGTTTAAAAGGGCCTTCCCGCCCCGTCAACTGCCAGGCGGACCGGGCGCTGGTGCTGGCGGCGCTGGAAAGCGTATCGGCCGTCTGCCTGTTTAAAGAAGATACGCCGTATGAACTGATTAAACTCGTCCGCCCCGACGTGCTCGTCAAAGGCGGCGATTACAAACCCGGCGAGATTGTCGGCCGTGAATTTGCAAAAAAGGTGGTTCGGTTCCCGCTGTTAAAAGGCCGCTCCACCACCAATATAATTAAAAAGGTAAGTAAATAAACCGTTTGGCGGCCCCCGTTTGGGCGGCCGGCGGACGGTTGTTGCGCCACGAGGATAAACAATATGTCTGATATTTTTGAGAAATGCAGGAATTTCAAAGACGCCAAACTGGCTATGCGTATGGGCATTTACGGCTATTTCCAGCCGATTGAATCCGCCCAGGGGCCGGAAGTGATGTTAGGCGGTAAAAAATATATTATGGCCGGGTCCAACAACTACTTAGGCCTGGCGGACGACCCCGAAATGAAAAAAGCGGCCAGCGAAGCCGCCCTGAAATACGGCACCGGCTGCGCGGGTTCGCGCTTCTTAAACGGTAACACCAAAGCCGCCGACGAGCTGGAAGCGCGCATCGCCAAATTTAAACGCAAACAAGCGGGGCTTATTTTCTCTACCGGATATCAGATGAACCTGGGCGTGGTGTCGTGCCTGGTTAAAAAAGGCGACTACGCCATCGTGGACAAGCTGGACCACGCCAGTATTTTGGACGGCGTGAAACTTTCCGACGGCGAAATGGTGCGCTTTAAACACAACGACCCGGAAGACCTGGAGCGCGTGCTGTCCAAACTGCCGGAAGAAGCCGGCAAACTGATTATCGTAGATGGCGTATTTAGCATGGAGGGCGATATCTGCCCGCTGCCGGAAATTGTTAAAGCGGCCAAAAAATACGGCGCGCGCATTATCGTAGACGACGCGCACGCCACCGGCATTATCGGCAAAACGGGCCGCGGCACCTGCGAGTATTTCGGCCTGGAAAACGGCGAGGTGGATCTGGTGGTGGGAACCTGCTCCAAAACGTTTGCCACCGTCGGCGGTTTTGTGGTGGGGGACGAAGACATCATCCACTATATCCGCCACAACGCCCGCAGCCAGATTTTCTCCGCCGCGCTGCCGCCCGCTTCCGTGGCTTCCATCACCAAAGCGCTGGAGCTGATTGAAAACGACACTTCCCGCCGCGACAATTTGTTCCGCCTGACCGCGAAACTTAAAAAAGGCCTGGAAGACCTGGGGTACGATTTGGGCACCAGCACCACCCCGGTGCTGCCGGTGCACGTGGGCAGCAACGAAAACTGCTTTAAAATGTGGCGTGCGCTGCACGAGCTGGGTATTTTTTCCAACCCGGTCGTCAGCCCCGCCGTGCCGCCCGGCCGCGCGCTGATGCGCCTGACCTTGATGGCTACGCATACCGACGAACACGTGGATAAAATTATTGACGCGTTCGCCCAGGCGGGCCGCGCAATCGGCATTATTAAATAGTTTGTGTATTTCAAAACCCCGGTTTTAAGCCGGGGTTTTGTATTTAGGGTGAGGAATATGAGTGTGGAAATCCGTCAAATTACCGACAGCGAATTAAACGAATTTGTAAATTTTCCGTTTGAACTGTATAAGCGGGATCCGTATTGGGTGGGGGAACTGAAAGCCGACACCAAAAAACTCCTGCGCGCAGACAATGTTTTCTGGACGCACGGCGAGCGGGCTCTTTTTATGGCTTACCAAAACGGCAAGCCCGCTGGGCGCATTTTGGCGCTTATCAACCGGGCGCATAACGAATACCATCAGGAAAATATCGGTTTTTTCGGCTTTTTTGACTGCGTAAACGATTCGTCCGTTTCGGACGCGTTGTTTAAAGCGGCCGAAGACTGGCTCCGCTCTAAAAGCGTCACCGCCGTGCGCGGGCCGGCCAATCCGTCCAGCAACCACGTGTACGGACTTTTGGTGGACGGTTTTGACAGTATGCCCGCTATCATGATGCCGTATAATTACCCGTATTACGCGGAACTGATTGAGCGGGCGGGTTTTACCAAAGTGAAAGATTTGCTGGCGTTTCACCGCACCAAGGATGATAAATTTTCCGAACGATTTATCAAAGTCTGCGCCCGGTGCGCGCGCGGCAAAGGCATTACGCTCAGGCGGCTGAATTTGAAAAACTTGGAGCAGGAAGCCGAAATCATCCGCGAAATTTATAACAAAGCCTGGGCGGAGAACTGGGGCTTTGTGCCGCTGAGCAAGCAGGAAATGGCCGACGTGGTGAACGAATTAAAATTGATTGTGCGGCCCGAAGGCACCTGCGTGCTGGAGGCGGACGGCGTACCCGCCGGGTTTTATATTGCCATCCCGAATATGAACCACGCTTTAAAGGAGCTGAAGGGTTCGCTGGCTAACCCGTGGCGCATTTTAAAAGCGCTGTGGGCCTGGCGCAGAATTAAGGACGCGCGCTTGATTATGTTGGGCGTGGCTCCGGAATTTAGGCAGCGCGGGATTGATTTGATTTTAATCAAACACATTGTGGACCACGGCGTAGCCGTTTGGAACGAGGCGGAGCTTTCCTGGGTGTTGGAAGACAACGAAGGTATTATCCGGGGGATTGTGGAGTGCGGGTGTCATCCCAGCAAGCGTTACCGGCTGTACCAAAAGGATTTATAACGGCTGTCGTATGTTGAATTTACGTACACGGACTAAAGAGGATATCTTTAGTCCGTGTTACTTGTATGGGCAACTATTTTCCACATTTGTGCGATTTTGTGTTCCCTTGCCTCTCGGCGTACCTGGCAGTACTTCCTCGGGCAACTGGCCACGCAAACTCGCGGCAAATCTGAAAAATCAGCCAATCGTCAGCAAAGGCGCAGTCTGTGCCGGACGGCACCTGAATGAACGGCTGTCGTATCGTCGGGTTTACGTACACGGACTAAAGAGGATATCTTTAGTCCGTGTTACTTATCCGGGCAACTATTTTCCATATTTGTGCGATTTTGCGTTCCCTTGCCTCTCGGCGTACCTGGCAGTACTTCCTCGGGCAACTGGCCACGCAAACTCGCGGCAAATCTGAAAAATCAGCCAATCGTCAGCAAAGGCGCAGTCTGTGCCGGACGGCACCTGAATGAACGGCTGTCGTATCGTCGGATTTACGTACACGGACTAAAGAAGATTTCTTTAGTCCGTGTTACTTATATGGAACAAGAATGTATCGTACCGGGAGAGAGGGCCGCCGGGTAAAAAAGCCAAACAAAGGGCCCTATCCTTCCCACGGGAATAGGGCCTTTTGTAACTTTGTCCGGTGGGCGGGTCCCCTCCCGCGTCCGGACGGATGAAATCTATATACTTATGGTATGTTATTAAATTTCTTTTTTAAAGCTTAAAAACTAATTAGTTTGAAAAAGAACTCCGCCCTGATACGGACGGAGTTCTTTTATTGTCAAGAGGAACGGTGTTTTTACCCCATATAAAAACGCAGTTTCCTCTTTTCCCCTGTGCAGCTCCCTTGCTCGCGGCCTTGGGCCGTTTATCCCCCGGAGCTTGATGAAATCCGTTTCCTTAACCATACGGTAACTAATCCCGCGTCCCGGGTAAAGCCGGAAAAAGGGTTAGTTTGTTGGGTTGCGGTTCCCCTGCGTTACTTTTGCTCGTAACAATAAAACCCCCGCAGGGAGGCGGGGGTTTATAAAGTCTGCTCCCCAGTAAGCCTGGGGAATTTTATATAGCGTTTGGGATTATTTTTTAGAAGCGCTGACGCGTTCCCACGCCGCTTCAAAATCCGGCGGGACGGGTGCCTCAAACATCAGTTTTTTGCCCGTCAGCGGGTGTTTAAATTCCAGGCGCCGCGCGTGCAGCATCAGGCGGTCCGCCGTGGCGCCGCGGTAGAGCCAGTCCCCCAAAACGGGATATCCCAGCCAGCTTAAATGTACGCGCAGCTGGTTGGTGCGGCCCGTGCGGGGGTAGAGTTCAATATAGGTAAATCCGTTTTTGCGCTCCAGCACTTTATAGCCGGTGACGGCCTCGCGCCCGATATCCGACGCTTTGATTTTGCCGCCCGCCACGCGCCCGATCGGCACGTCAATGGTGCCTTCGTCGTCCGGCACTTCGCCGCAGGCGATGGAATGATAGGTTTTGTGCACGTCGCGGTTGGCAAACAGCGCCACCATTTCGGCCTGGAACTCCGGGTTCTTGGCCACCAGCATCACGCCGCTGGTTTCGCGGTCCAGCCGGTGCACGAGGCCCGCGCGCGGGGTGGCCGGGTCAAAGCCTTTGGGCGGGTTGGCGAGAATGACGGACACCAGCGTCTCTTCAGACGAGAAAACGGCTTCCGGATGTTCTTCCCACACCGGGCTCTGCGGATGTACAAGCATACCGGCGGGTTTTATCAGCACAAAAAAATCTTTTGCGTCGTGGATAATTAAATCGGAAAGTTTGGTTTTGCTTTCGGCCCGGGGGAATTCAATCGCCACCGTTTCGCCGGCCGTCAGCGGCCAGGAAGGCTTTACTTTTTTGCCGTTGACGGTGATTTTGCCGTCTTTAATCATTTTCTGCACGAGGGCGCGGGAAAAATCCGGCAGTTCGTCGGCGGCAAAAATGTCCAGGCGGCGGGAGTATCCTTCAAAAATGATTTTTTTGGTTTCAGGCATGTTGTTTATCCTTTTTTAAATAACGCCACACGATAAGCGCGGCCAGCGCGCCCAGGAGCGAAAGGCCCTGGGAAGGCGAAAGCCCTAAAATATATTCGCCCCGGTAATCGCCGCGGAAGAATTCAATAATAAAACGCATCAGGCTGTAGCACATCACGTATTCCACTAAAATTACGCCCGCTTTGTGCGGTTTTTTATAGGCGTAATGGAGAATAAAAAATAAAATCAGGTTGCCCGCGGCTTCATACAGCTGGGTGGGATGAATGTGTACGCCCAGCAGTTCCGGCGCCACCAGCGAATGCGGGTTGGTAAACGCCACGCCCCAGGGCATATCCGTCGGGCGGCCGTGGCAGCAGCCGGCCAGAAAACAGCCGATGCGCCCCAGCGCGTGCCCCAGCGGCAGGGCGACGATTAAAAAGTCGGACGTTTGTAAAACAGGCAGCCGCTTCTTTTTCATATACCAGACAAGCGCGGCTACGGACACAATCATCCCGCCGAAGAATACGAACCCGTAGCGGAAATCGTGCACGATGTTGGAAAGTTTTTCGGCCAGCGTAGCACCCAAATGCGGCCAGGAAACGAGGATATAAAGGAGTTTGCTCCCGGCCAGCGCGCCGATAAACGCAATAAAAATCAGGTTCCAGAAAGTGTCTTTGTCCAGCCCGATTTTTTTCAGGCGAGGCAGCAGATACAGCGCGGCCGCCGCATAACCGAGCGCCGTCATCAGCCCGTAACTGGCCAGCTCAAAGGAGCCTATTTTGAACAGTACCGGATGCATTACAAGGCCTCCGCGTCGCGTATGGCGTTGCGCATAAACGGGTTTTTCACCCGTTCGTACCCGATGGTGGAACTGCATTTGCCGCCGTAGCTGTGCCCGGCGAAGATTTGCGTGTCTTCGGGCAGTTTGGAAAGTTTAACGAGGCTTCTGCGCATTTCGCGCGGGTCGGAGGACGGCAGGTCCACGCGGCCGCAGGCGCCGGGGAACAGCGTATCCCCGGTAAAAAGGGCGTTGCCGATTTTAATGCATACGCCGCCCGCCGTATGGCCGGGGGTGGGGATGATTTCCACGTGAAACGGTCCCACGTCAAAGGTTTGTTCGCCGCTGTAGGCGTTTAGCATATGCGCGTCAATGCCGGAGAGAATGACGTCGTTCTTTTCCATATACCCTTTCAGGCGGTGTTTTTCCAGCAGGTTCTGGGCGAATTTAACGTGGTCAAAATGCCCGTGGGTAAAGAAAACGGCCAGCAGGCGCAGGCCTTTTTCCTGCAGGGTATGCTCCAAAAAATTCATATCCCAGGCCGGGTCAATTAACAGGGCGTCCTGCCCTTCGCTGACGAGGTAGGTGCAATTGTCCATCGGGCCCAGATTGATAACGTCTATATTCATAAAATCCTCTTGCGCGCCTGCGCTATTTTACGTGGAAGCGAAACTCAATTTCGCCGGGTTTAACCATATTGTACTGCGTCCGCGCGAGTTCTTCAATATATGCCGGGTCCTGCTTTTCCAGCAGTTTCATTTTAGCCAGCAGTTCTTCGTGCTGTTTATCCAGCTGCACGCGCTGGCGGGCCAGCTTGCGCATTTCCAGTTTATTATGCACCAAACTTAAAAAGCTGCTCCCTAAAAAAAATGTAACCACTGCCGCCAGCCCAAAGGCCAGCAGCAGTGGTTTTTTGTTGCGAATTAAAGCTTCTTTGAGTTCCTGCGTCACATTATCTCTTAAAGGCAGAATCGCGCGCGTAGACCGCTTTTTCGCCCAGCTCGGCTTCAATTTGCAGCAGGCGGTTGTACTTGGCCGTACGTTCGGAACGGGCCGGCGCGCCGGTTTTGATGGCGCCGGCGTTGGTGGCTACCGCCAGGTCGGCGATGAAGGTGTCTTCCGTCTCGCCCGAGCGGTGCGACACAATGCGCGAGTATCCGTTCTGTTTGGCCAGTTCCATGACGTCAATCGTTTCGGACACGGTGCCGATCTGGTTGACTTTAATCAAAATGGAGTTGGCGGCTTTTTCTTCAATGCCTTTCTGCAGGCGTTTGATGTTGGTAACGAACAAATCATCGCCCACCAGGTTGATTTTTTTGCCGAGCTTTTTGGTGATGTGTTTCCAGCCGGCCCAGTCGTCTTCCTGCAGCGGGTCTTCAATGGAGATGAGCGGATAGGCGGCGCACCAGTCGGCGTAGATATCCGTCATCTGTTCGGCGGAGTACATTTTGCCTTCAAAGCGGTAGGCTCCGTCGTGGAAGAATTCGCTGGCGGCGCAGTCCATCGCCAGGGAAATTTCCGGATGGCCGGCTTTTTTGGCGGCGGCCAGTACGGTTTTTAACACATCTTCGTGCTTGGAAATTTTAGGAGCGAAGCCGCCTTCGTCGCCCACGGCAATAACCATGCCTTCGGACTTTAACAGGTTTCTCAGGGAATGGTAGGTTTCGCTGGCTTCGCGCAGTGCTTCGGAAAAGCTCTTGGGCGCGGTGGGCACAATCATAAATTCCTGCACGTCCAGGCCGGAATCGGCGTGTTTGCCGCCGTTGATGATGTTAAGCATCGGGGCGGGCATTAAATAGGTGTCGTATTCCAAACCGTACACGTTGCGGATGTGCTGGTAGAGCGGCAATTTGGCGTGGTGGCAGCCCGCGCGCAGTACAGCCATGGAAACGGCCAGCATGGCGTTGGCGCCCAGGTTGGATTTGTTTTCCGTCCCGTCTAGGGCAATCATGCTTTCGTCCACCAGGCGGATGTCGTACGGGTCCATCCCGGCCAGCTGCTGGGAAATGCGTTCCACGTTTTCCACGGCTTTTAATACACCTTTGCCGTTGTAGCGTTCGCCGCCGTCGCGAAGTTCAAGCGCTTCGTGCGAACCGGTGGAAGCTCCGCTGGGGACTGCTGCGGTGCCGGTGTTGCCGTCGTCCAGAAGCACGTCGGCGGCGATGGTCGGGTATCCGCGCGAGTCTAAAATTTCTCTTGCCGTAATTTTTTTAATGCGAACCATAGTACAACCCCCTTCGGCCGCGTGGCGGCCGTTTGTCAGACAATACTGTCAATAATTTTTTTGCCTTCTTTGATGAGCGCGGCCGGCAGTTTTTCATCCTGCGCTTCCGCGTACATACGAATCAGCCGTTCGGTGCTGGACGGCCGGATGGCCAGCCAGCTGCCGCCTTTCAAAATAAATTTGAAACCGTCGGTGGAGTCAATACGCCAGACGGACGTCTTGTTGATGGACAGCGGCGGGCGGATGTCCAGCCGTTCCATGATTCGGTTGATTTCAGTTTCCGTTTTCGGGATACTTACTTTCTGGTCAAACAATTGTTTGTACTTCTTATAAAATTCTTTTTTAAGCTGTTTGAGCGTTTTGCCCTCTACGGCCAGCATATCCACCACCAGCAGACACGCCAGCAGGCCGTCTTTATCCGGGATGTGGTTCGCCACGGCGATGCCGCCGGACTCTTCCATCCCCATAATATACTGCCCGGTGGTCATCAGCTCGGTGATGTATTTAAACCCTACCGGCGTTTCGCGCAGCATCAGCCCGTTGGTTTTGGCCACCTGGTCAATCAGGTTGGACGTAATAACGCTTCTGCATACGCGGCCTTTTAATTTTTTATTGCGCACCAGGTGTTCCAGCAGCATCGGCGCGATTTCGTTGGGGGAAACCCAGTTTCCCTCCGCGTCAATGATGCCGAACTTGTCGCAGTCCGGGTTGCAGGCGATGCCCAGGTGCATCTTTTTGCCGGTAACCAGTTTTTTAAGGTCGGTCAGGCTGACGGGGCCCGCGTTGGGCACGTGCCCGCCGAAGAGGACGTCGTCCCCTTCGTGGATGCCTTCCACGGTAACGCCGTATTTTTCCAAAAATTCGCGGAAATAGTTTTTAGCCGTTCCGAAAAGCGGGTCCACCGCCACTTTAAGCTTGGATTTTTTAAGCGCTTTTACGTCCAGCATTTTTTCCAAACGCGCCAAATAGCTTTTGCGCAGGTCTTTGCTGACGACGGCCGCGGCGTTTAAATAACCAAATTCGGTGGAAGAAGCTTTTAAAATCTGGGCGCTGGGGGAGGGAATGCGTTTTTCAATGTCCTGCACGATTTCGTTGTTGGCGATGCCGCCGTAGTAGGAAATCCATTTCACGCCGTTTACATAGTATTCGGCTTCGCTGCCGGTTACCACAATGGCCCCGACGGCGCACTCGTTCAGGACGGCCCACTCGGCCACGGGGGTCGGCAGGGGCAGTTCGGCCACTTTTACGGTAATTCCGCTCTGCACCAGGGCATTGGCGGCAATATAAGCAAATTGTTTAGAGAAAAAACGGGTGTCAAACCCCACGAGCACGAGGGGTTTCTTAGGTTTTTTGCCGTGTTCTTCGCAGTGCTTGCGGTAACCCGTACCTTCAAAACCGTAGAAGGGATGTTCCAGAATATGTTCGGAAATCCCGTAAGCCAAACGCTGTACGGACTGGGCGGTAAGCCCGTCCGCGGTAACGGCCCGGAAGCCGGCGGTGCTAAACTTGATATCTTCACTCATCGTGCTGGTATTATACTAAAAAACAGGCATTTTTTCACGTTTGGGGAAAAAGGGGTATAAAAAGGAAAGGGAACGGGCCGTAAAATGATAAAATATATGCAACCCATAATAAGGAAAGAAAAATGAATTTTGAATACGTAAAACAATACATTAAAGACGCGGGCCTGCCCAACTTCCGCATTTCGCAGGTAAAAGACGCCATTTTTAAAAAAGGCATTTCGTCCTGGGACGAAGCCACCAATCTGCCGGCGGATTTACGCGAAAAACTGAAACAGGACCGTCCCCTTTTAAGCTTTGAAGTTACCCAAATCGTCTGCTCGCGGCAGGACCGGGTGGCCAAGGCGCTTTTAACGCTTAAAGACGGATACCGCATTGAAACCGTATTGTTAAAACCGCAGGACACCTGGAGCGTGTGCGTGTCCAGCCAGGTGGGGTGCCCGCTGCGCTGTTCCTTTTGCAGTACGGGCAAGATGGGCTTTAAGCGCGATTTGACGCAGGAAGAAATTACCGACCAGGTGCTGATGTGGTACCAGTACGTGCGCAAAGAACGGCTGGGCGAGCGGATTTCCAGCGTGGTGTTTATGGGGATGGGGGAGCCGCTGCTGAATTATTTAAACGTGGTCAAAGCCGCGCGGGACTTGTCCGACCCGGACTATTTAAACATCGGCGCGCGCCATATTTCCATTTCCACTTCCGGCGTGGCGGACAAACTGCACAAGCTGGCGGTGGATTTGCCGCAGGCCAATTTGGCGGTGTCTTTGCACAATGCGGACAACGACGAGCGCAGCCGCATTATGCCCGTCAACCGCAAGTTTGATTTGGACGATTTGAAAAAAGCGGTGGAAGAATACATCGCCATGACGGGCCGCCAGGTGTTTTTGGAGTATTCGGTAATTGAAAACATCAACAGCCGCCCGGAGCATATCCGCAAACTGGCGGACTGGATTTACAGCATTAAGGACAATTACCTGCTGCACGTCAACCTGATTGCGTGCAACCTGGGACGCGGCGAAAAAACCGACGACCGCGTGGTGAAAGATTTTGCCGCCGGGCTCAAGGGTATGGGTATCGGCGTAACTATCCGCAAGAGCATGGGCAACGATATTTTGGCCGCCTGCGGGCAGTTGGCTTCTCAAAAAAGATAGGAGGACGTATGAAAAAGTTTAACATCTTAGGCGCGGCGCTTTTACTGCTGGCCGGCTGCGCGACGCTGGAGCAAACCAATTTGGACTGGATTGCGATAGGGCCGGACTTCCCGGCCACCAAGGCGAAAAACGTGCAGATTCTCGGCAGTAAGAGCGAAATCACCCGTCCGTACGGCAACCTGGGGCTGTTGCGCATTAAAAATTTGAAACCCGAAAGAGACGTGCTGAAAATGGGCGTGGAAAAAGGGCGCAGATTTGCGGCTTCCAAAGGGGCGGACGCCATTTTAATCGGCCAGTATAACAGCGCCGAAGACGGCGCGTCCGACCCGCGCGTTACGCTGATTATTTATGCCATAAAGTATGTGGATGATTTGTCCGAAGAAGACGAAAAAGCCATTGAAGATTTTAAAGTATTGGGGATTTTAAATGAACGTTCTGATAGCTAAAACCGTTGATGAATGTGAGCAGTGGACGGACGTCGCCGTCGTGGTGGACGTCCTGCGGGCCGCCACCACCGTCTGCGCGCTGTTGGAGCGCGGCAAAAAAGACGTGCTGGTGTTCGGCGACGCGGAACAAGCCGTCGCTTTCGCCAAAGCGCACCCGGATTTTGAAGTATATTCCGAGCTGGACTTGCCCGTTGCGCACGAGGACAATTCGCCGTATGCGGCGTCCCGCTCCAACGCGCGCAAGCCCGCCCTGGTGGTAACTACCGCCGGGACAAAGGCCGTTACGTGCGCGCGGCAGGCGTCTTTAGTGCTGGCGGGGGGATTCTGCAACTTTTACGCGCTGGCCGAGGCGCTTACTTCGCAAAACAAAGACGTACTGCTTATCCCCAGCGCGCTTTACGGCACGTCGGACGACGTGGAAGATGGTCTGTGTGTGCAGGCGCTTAAAGATTTTATCCAGGGCATTGGCACCCCGGAGGACGCGATTGTGGAGTTTAACAACACGATGCGTTACGGGGAGTTTATGAAACAGGGCCCGAAAACCGCCGAGAAAGATGCGAAAATCGCTTTTAAAGTAAACGGTTTGCCGGTGGTGCCCCAAATAACATGCGCCAAAGAAGGTTACGGCGTATGCCACGCCTACGGCACGCCCGCGCCGGCGCAGTGGCTGGATGAACCGCCCGCCGAAGCGTCCGCGCAGGAAGCGGACGAGCCAGCCGAAGAGGCCGTACAGGAAGCGGAAACGCCGCGCTCGGCCACTAAGCGCATTAAAAATTTTTTCAGCGACATTTTGCACGCCGCCAAAGAGGAAAAAGCGGAGCTTGAAAAAAGCGTACAGCCCGCCGCCGCTCCTGAAAAAACCGCGTCCGCTCCGCAGTCCGACGATTTGTTGGATGCGGTGTTGAAGCAGTCGCAGCCCGCCGCGTCCCAAACGCCCCGGGCGGCGGAACCCGCACCGGAACAGCCCGCCGCTCCGGCGGACAAACCCGCTCCGGCGGCACAGGCGGACGCTCCGCGGGAAAAGGCCTCCGGGCCGCGCCAGTCCGTCACGCTGCCGGGAGAAGTAACTTTTTCCGGCAAAGCTTCCGGATTTGGCGGCAAGGCCAAAAAGAAAGCCATTGTGCTTTTCTCGGGCGGATTGGATTCCACCACGTGTTTGTACTGGGCCATCGCGCACGGATACGAGTGCGAAGCGCTGACCGTTTCGTACGGCCAGCGGCACGACCGGGAAGTGCTGGCCGCGCAGATGATTGCGCGCAACCTGGGGATTAAACACCATTTAATTACGCTTAACCTGCCGTGGCTGTCGTGCTGTTCGCTGGTGGACAAGAACCAGACGCTGCCCGACGTGGCGCTGGAAGACATCCCAAAAGAAGGGATTCCGTCCACGTACGTACCGGGCCGGAACCTGATGTTTTTGGCGATTGCCGGGTCGCTCTTAGACGCGGCGGGCGCGGATGCGATTATCGCGGGCCCGAACGCCGTTGATTTTTCCGGCTATCCGGACTGCACGCCCGCGTTCTTTAAAGCGGCGGCGGACGCGTTAAACCGCGGCACGAAAATGGGCGTAACGGAAGGGATTGAAGTGCTGGCGCCGCTGATGCGTTTGTCCAAAACGCAGATTGTACAGCTGGCGGCCAAACTCAAAGTTCCGTTTGAACTGACCTGGAGCTGTTATGCCGGAGGCCAGAAGCCCTGCGGGCACTGCGATTCGTGCAAACTGCGCGCCAAAGGCTTTGCCGAGGCCGGCATACACGATACGTCGTTAGATTAATATGCTGTGGAAGTATTATTTGTTTTTGGCCGGGGCCATTGTTTTTGAAATCATCGGCACCAACGCTTTAAAGGCGGCGGCCGGGTTTACGCGGCTGGGGCCGTCTTTGCTGACGGTGGCCGCGTATGTCGGGGCGTTTTATTTGCTGGGGCTTTCGTTAAAGGGGATTTCCCTGGGGATTGCCTACGCCGTTTGGGCGGGCGTCGGCATTGTGCTTACGGCGGTGGCGGCGTTTCTGGTTTTCCGGGAACGGCCCGATTTGCCCGCTGTGCTGGGTATGGGGCTTATCATACTGGGCGTAGTGGTGATTAATGTGTTTTCCAAGACGGTTTCTCATTGAAGGAGGATATATGAAAAAATTTTTGTTGCCGGCAGTAACCCTTTGTTTTTCAGCCGCATTGTTTGCGGCGCAGCCGCAGGCGGAGGTGCGGGAAGCGGAGCCGCCCGCCGAATGCAGCCTGCCTAAAGAGGCGGCCGCCGTACCCGCCGCCAAGCTGACGCCGGCGAAGAAGCTGACCCCCGCAGAAGAAAAAAAAGCGTTTGAAGCGCGCCGCAAGCTGATTAACAAACTGGTAAAACAGTACCGCAAGGCGTCTGAGGCCGAAAAGCCGGCCATTAAGGCCCGGCTGGCGGAAGCCGTGTCCGAAAGCGTGGACGCGGGTATGGCTTATTTGGAAGGCCGCATCGCCGCCGAACGCGCCAACCTGGATAATTGGGAAGCCAAGCTGAAGGAAGACCAAAAAAATCTGCCCGAGATAAAAGCCCGGCGCGTGGAGGATTTGATTTCCGGCGAAGCCAAACGCAAACACAAAGCCGCCAAGAAAGCCTGGAAAAAGCAGATGAAAGCCGCCAAAAGCCGGTTAAAGTAGCCGTTTTGAACCGCCATATAAAAAGCCTTCCCGTTTGGGAAGGCTTTTTGTACGGAAAAAAGAACGGTTTAATTGAACAGTTCCGACGATTCCAGCGCGTTTAACGCTTTGGTAATGTCGTTTACCACCACAATCCAGCGGGTGCCGGGCCCCGCGCCGGCGGTGCCGTAGATGGTGGTGATGTTGATGCCGTGGCCGGAAAGGACGGAACCAATGTCTTTGACCAGGCCCACGCGGTTGGGCGCGTCAATGCAGATGGCGTCGGTCTTGACGCTGGTGAAACCCGCTTTGGTCAGCGCGTGGCTGATTTCCTGGTCGTATTTAACGGCCAGGCGCACCACGGCCGCGTCGTAGCGCACGTCTTGCGAAATGGCGATGACGTCTACATTTTCGCGTACAAACAGATCCGCAAAATTTTTCAGCGCGCCGGGCTCGTTAATTAAAAAGACGCTGTATTGTTTAACCACACTGATGGACATTCAAACCCCTTTACTAACAAACATACCTGTTTCTAAAATTATATCAAACCTGCGACTGGAAAACGTAAAAAAAACGGCCCCTGTGCGGCCCGCCTGCGGCAGGGCGGCTGCGGAAGCGTGATGAAAGCGTTATTTTTTCGGGGAAAAGCCGTTTAAGGCCGGGGTTCGGTCTTACGGATAATTTGGAGCATTTGGGCGTGGATTTTGCCGTTGCTTGCCAGCATGGTGCGGCCGTAATCGGGCAGCTTCTTATATTTTTTACCGCTGTAGTCCGTTACTTTTCCGCCGGCTTCCTGCAAAATAAGTATGCCGGCTCCCACGTCCCACGGGTTTAAATTGTCTTCCCAGTAGCCGTCGGTGCGGCCGGCGGCCAGCCAGCACAAATCCAGCGCGGCCGAGCCCAGGCGGCGTACGTCGTGGCAGGAATTTAAAAAGCCTTCAAAGCGCGTGAGCAGTTCCGGCATGCGCGTAAAGCGGTTGTACGGAAACCCCGTTACCAGCAAAGCCTGCGCCAGTTTGGCGGTTTTGGATACGTGTATTTTTTTGCCGTTAAGCGTGGCGCCTTTGCCTTTTTGGGCCAAAAACGTTTCGCCCGTGGCCGGGTTGGCCACGCCGCCCAAAACGGGTTCGTTTTTATAAAACAGCGCGACGGAAACCGAGCATTGCGGAAAAGTATGCGCAAAATTGGTGGTGCCGTCAATCGGGTCAATCACCCAGGTATAATCCGCGCCGGTATTTTTGACGGCGTCTTCTTCGGCCAGGTAATCGTGCAGGGGGAAGCGTTTGCGGATGATGTTCAGCACCGCTTTTTGGCTGGCGACGTCGGCCTTGGTAACCAGGTTGGCCTTGCCTTTGAGTTCGTAGCCTACTTTGCCGAAATGCCGCCGCACCACCTTGGAGGCGGCTTGCAGACATTCTTGTAAAACGGCAAATTCCTGTTTCATTTTTTAAGGTCCAGCACTTCGGCGGCTTTGAGTTTGTCTTCCAAGTACAGCATGGCTTTGCAGTCGTCTTCGTTGTACATCAGCACTTTGCCGAGTAGTTCGTCGTTACCGGTTTTAAGCCAGCTGGTGAAGTAGACCATGCTGTCCATCGCGCCGCAGTCGTCCTGCCGCCAGTTAAACCCAAACGCGGGCGCGGCGGCTTTTAGCGAGAAGCTCGGCGCGGGCAGGTAAAATTGCTTGTTGACGGAGACTTTTAGGTCGTAGCAAATCTCGCACAGGGCTTTTAGTTTGGCCGCATCCTGCGGGTTTTTGCCGGCGAGATTTTTCATTTTTTTAACTTCGTACTCCGTCCAGTGGTACAGGGCGGTGTTGGCGAAGTCTTTGATATAGTCGTAAAACTGTTCAAAAATTTTGATTTCTTCTTCCGGCGTTTTCGCCACAAAGCTGACGTATTTGTTTTCTTCTTTGTCCCAAATGCCGATGAGGTAGACAAAAGACACATTGTCTTTGGTGAAGGTTTCCGTGGCCTCAAAATCAAAGTACAAATTATATTTCTTGGCGGGCGGGGGGAAGTGCCCGGCTTCGCGCAGTATCGGCTTGTTGTGCAGGTACGCCTGGGCGTTATAGTAGGAGTCGGTGGCGTGCGGCTCTTCCAGGATGCCTTGCAGTTTTTCAATTCCGGCGCGGGCCACGTCGTCCGTCGTGTACATCCCGTTGATTTTCAGGCACTGGCGCATTTCGGTATTAAGGCCCGGGAGCATTAACAAATCTTTGGTTTCCGCCACCGTTTTGTTGGCGTATACGCGCCACGGCGCGCTGGCGGCTTTGGGCGGTTTGTGGGCTTCGGGCTTGGCCAGTCCGTCGCGGATGCTGCGCCAGTAGGCCAGCTCGCGGGCCAGCCGGTCGCAATGGTCTTGGTAGGCGACGTCCAGGGTGCGGTCTTTTAAGAACACGCGGGTATTGTCCGGCGTATATTTTTGCGTACAGCCTAGCATCCGGTTCAGCAGGCACACCTGCAGGGCGTAATGCTCCTTTAAATCGTGCGCGCGCTTAAACTGGAAAATGTGATAGTGGTAAGGGCCGAACGCGCTGGGAGCGCCGTCGGAACGGACCAGCAGGTTGATGCTGCCGTAGGTGTTTTCGGGCAGGTTCCACAGCAGGGCGTTGGCTATGGCGCTTTCGCCGCGGGCCATGGCGGAAAGGGTGTTTTTGAAGCGTTCGGTTTCGTTTTCGCCCGTTACAAATACCACGCCGGGGAACTCGTTTTTAATCCACTGGTCGCGGGTGTTGCGGTCGGTACGGATTTTTAAATTCTCGTAGCGGTTGGCTTCGGGGACGGCCGCCTCTTTGGGTGCGTGAAAAAAGCACCAGATGCTGAAAGGGTCTTCCAGCAGGGAAAACATTTTAGAGGCGTTAAAATCCTGCTTGCCGGGCGTGCGTCCGGCGGAAAGGGTGTTGAATAAATCCAGAATCTCGTTGTCGGTCATTATAAGGTATTCTAGCTTTTTTGGAGAGGGAATAAAACCGTTTTTTGACGGCTTGCCAGTTTGGCGCGTTATTTGCTACCATAAAAACTTGAGACTATGCCATCAAATGAACAAAGCAAACTGAGCCTGGGAAGTTTAATTACGCCGAACCGCGTGCTGTTTGCGCAAGGCTGTCCGGGCAAAAAAGAGTTAATTGAAGCATTGGTGCGGACCGTCTGCCGCGATTACCCGCAGCTGGACCCGGCCGATGTGGCCTCCCAGGTGCTTAAACGCGAAGAAGGCATCAGCACTACGCTTGACACCGGCCTTTCCATCCCGCACGCACGCCTGGAAGAACTGGGCGATTTTACCGCCGCGCTGGCGGTGCTGCCCGAACCGTTGCGGGACCAGACTAATTCGGATCTGCCCATCCGGGTCATGTTCTTGTTTCTTTCTCCCGCCAAACCGGCGTTTTTCCAAAAACACCTGCAGATTCTTTCTACGCTGGCCGAAACGTTCAAACCCGAATTTATCCAGGAATTGGTTTCACTTCAAGACGCCGGGGCCGTGGCCGCGCGTCTGGCCCGTTAACAATCCCCATGAGAAACGCTTCCGAGGGTTCACCCAGTCTGTTCCGCGTCAAAAAAGTGGTCGTGCTGACTACGGCCATGCTTACGTTTATCCCGTTCTGGAAAGCCGCCGCCGTGGTGCTGTGCGACTTTGGCTCCAGCGCTTTCTACGCGGGCGGCATCGCCATGCGGGCGTTCGGGCCGGCGTTCCCCTGGTATATTTTAGCCGTTATGCTGTTTTCCGGCCTGCTTTTAATGGTGGAGCTGGAAGCCTGTTCGCTCTTCGTGCGCGGGGGCGCGTACAAAATTGTGCGCGAAGGCCTGGGGGATACCGCCGCCAAGCTGGCCGCGTCCGCGCTTATTTTTGATTTTATTTTAACCGGCCCCATCAGCGCCGTTACCGCCGGGCATTATTTGTGCGGGCTGGCCAATTCGTTTTTGGAAATGGCCGGGCTGAGTTTTACCCTGCCGGAAGGCGGCATTTCCGTAGTGTTCGGGCTGTTGGTAACGGTATATTTCTGGCGGCAGAACGTAAAAGGGATAGAAGAATCCAGTTCCAAAAGCGCCAAAATTATTGCGTTTTCGCTGGCGGTTTGTTTTCTGCTGGCCATTTGGTCGTTTATCACCATCGGCCTGCGCGGCGCGCATATGCCGCCCGCGGAGCTTAGCTTTTCCCCGGAGTCGCTCGGCTGGGCCGGACATATAGACTGGATGAAAACCATCGGCCTCGTGGGGATGTTTATGGCGTTTGGGCACAGCGTGCTGGCTTTGTCGGGCATTGAGACGCTGTCCCAGGTGTACCGCGAAATTGAGTATCCCAAAGCCCAGAATTTAAAGAAAGCCGCGTGGCTGATTTTTGGGTTTGCGCTGCTGTTTACGGGGGGGCTTACTTTTCTGTCGGCCGTTATTATTCCGCCGGAACTGATTGCCGCCAAATACAACGACAATCTGCTCTCCGGCCTGGCGATGAGCCTGGCCGGCCCCGGCATTTTAAAACTGCTGATGCAGGTAATGGTTGTGGTGTGCGGCGTGGCGATGCTTTCCGGCGCGGTGAACACCTCGCTCATCGGCTCCAACGCGCTGATGAACCGTATTGCCGAAGACGGTATTCTGACGGACTGGTTCCGCAAAATCCACCGCCGCTACGGCACTTCGTACCATATCATCCACCTGATTGCGGCGGTGCAGATGATTGTCGTTTTAGTTTCGCGCGGCAACGTATACCTGCTGGGCGAGGCTTACGCTTTTGGCGTGATGTGGTGTTTCGTGCTTGAAGTGGTGGCTATTGCGCGCCTGCGCTGGAAAAAAGCCTCCCAAAAGCGCGATTTTATGTTTCCGCTGAATATCAAATACGAAAATTATTACATCCCGGTGGGGCTTATTTTGCTGTCCGGCTTTTTGCTTACGGTGGCGCTCGTGAATATGACCACCAAGCAAATCGCCACCGTGGCGGGATTCGGGTTTACGGCGTTTTTGTTTGCGGTGTTTTCGCTGTCCGAGCGGTTGAACGCCAAAAAGGCCAATACGATGTTTGAGGAAGGCTACCGCGAACGCATCAATGCCGAAACCGTGGACGATTTGAAAGAGGCGTTTTCGGAGCTGGACCGCCCGCACCGCGTGCTGGTGGCCGTTAAAAACCCGGAAAACCTGTACCATCTGGAAGAAGTGCTCAGCAAAGTAAATGCGGACGAAACGGACGTGATTGTGCTGTATTGCAAGCCCGTTGAAAACATATTGTACCGCCAGGATATGCGGTCTGCGGCGGTGGACGAGCACGAAGTGTTTACCGCAGTAATTTTTCTGGCCGAAAAATACGGTCTGTCCGTAACGCCCGTGCTGGTGCATTCCAACGACGCTTTCTACGCCATCGCCCAGGCGGCCGCCGTGGCGGACGCGCGGGAAGTGGTGATGGGCGTTTCCGGGCGGCACGGCGCAAACCCGCAGCTGGAGCGCGCGGTAATGACCTGGGGCGCGGTGAAAGACCGCGAACTCAGCCACCCCGTTACCCTGCGTATTTTATGGGAAGGAAGGGAAGTCTCCTACCGGTTCACCCGGTAAGGTCGGGCGGCGCCCCGGGCGGGGCGTGCCTGCGTTTTCCCAATATGATAAAATAAATTTATGGCTATTTTGCGCGTTACCAAATACGGCGAAGATATCTTGCGCCAAAAACTAAAACCCGTTGATTTCAAGACGCTGGAGCCCTTGCTGCCCAAACTGCTTAAAGATATGGAGGATACGTGTCTGGCGGTGCGGGGCGTGGGGCTGGCGGCCAACCAAATCGGGCTGGACTACCGGCTGGCGGTTATTTTGATTCCGGAGTCGGACAAAGAAAACGCGCCTTTAAAACGTTATGTAATTATCAACCCGGAAATCGTGTCCATGCGGGGGGAAAAGATAGAAGAAGAAGGCTGCCTTTCCCTGCCGGGGCTGTGGGCGGAGGTAAAGCGCGCTACGGACGTTACGCTTAAATACATTGACGAGAACGGGCAGGAGCAGGTCAAACGCGCGCGCGGGCTGTTGGCCAAAGCCTTTCAGCACGAGGTGGACCATTTGAACGGCAAACTGTTTGTGGACTTGGTAAATCCCGCTTTAAAGCCGGAACTTAAAAAGGCCATTAAAAAACTGCGTAAAGACTGGAACTAAATTTTGCCATATATAAAAAACACCCCGGGTTTTACGGCCCGGGGTGTTTTTTGGGGTGCAAAGTTTATTTGGCGGCCTTGCCCTGGCTGGCCACGGCGGCCATTTGCTTTTTGATTTCTTCCGGGTCGCCCAGGAAATAATCTTTTTGCAGGACCAGGTCGTCCGTAAATTCAAACACGTACGGCACGCCCGTAGGCAGGTTGAGGTTTACTATCTCGTCATCCGGGATATGCTTTAAATGCTTTACAATGCCGCGCAGGCTGTTGCCGTGCGCCGCGATGAGCACTTCGCGCTGGTCCGCCAGCTGCGGAAAAATCACGCCGTTCCAATACGGCAGGATGCGGCCCACGGTGTCCGCCAGCGATTCGGTCAGCGGCAGGTAGGCGGGGGGCACGTCCGCGTAGCGGCGGTCGTTCTGCGGGGCGCGCGGGTCTTCCGGCGTAAGGGCCGGCGGACGCACGTCGTAACTCCGGCGCCAGATTTTTACCTGTTCTTCGCCGAATTTGGCGGCGGTTTCGGCTTTGTTGAGGCCCTGGAGCGCGCCGTAATGTTTTTCATTTAACCGCCAGTTTTTTTCAACCGGCAGGGAATCCTGGTCCATTACGTCCAGCACCTGGTTCAGCGTTTTGACCGCGCGTTTTAAATAAGAAGTGTAGGCTTTGTCAAAATAAAAGCCTGCGTCGCGCAGCTGTTTGCCGGCGCGCCGGGCTTCCTGCACGCCGAGTTCGGTTAAATCTACGTCGGTCCAGCCCGTAAAGCGGTTTTCCAGGTTCCATTGGCTTTGGCCGTGTCTTAGCAATACGATTCTTTTCATAATAAGTCATCTCCCCGATTATTATATTTTATACTACCTTTTTTCGCAAAAACCCGTACACTTATAAAAAGGGTTAGTCCGGCCGGGTTTTGCTTGACGGGCATAAAACTACTTTGATACGATACCATTTGGTGGTTGGGGAGGGAATAATCGGCAATATCTGATGCGTATTGTTCCGCTCCAATTTGAGGTTCAGCACAAGAGGGGACGCCTCCGGCGTTCTGTTTTGTTATGTTATTGCAGCATTGAGGAGGGACATTATGGAGTTCAAAAAGAAGAAAGCCTTTACCCTTACGGAACTGCTGGTGGTGGTTATCGTAATCGGCGTATTGGCGGCGGTGGTTCTGCCCAAGTTCAGTAAAGTGGTGGAAACACGCAAAACGACGGAAGCCGAGGCGTTGATGGCCGCCGTGCGCACCGAGCAGGAAAAGCGGTGCGCGCTGGACAAGCGTTACGTGTCGGAATTGTCCGCAGTGAAAGACATCCTGCCTGAGAGCAATACCAAGAATTTTACCTATTCGCTCACGTCTACGGGTATGGAAGCGGCGAGCAAAGGCAAATACGGCTATACGCTGAAAATGCCTTCGTACGCCGACGGCCGTTTGTGCTGCGAAAGCGAAGCCGAGTGCGCCAAGCTTAATAAAGATTACCCGCTCTGCTCCGCGCTGACGGCCCGCGCCGATTACAACAGCGGCGCAGCGTGCGCCGGGGAACCGGAAGAGAAACAGTGTACGGGTTCTTCCACGCGGGCCTGCGGATGTTTAAACAAAGGGACGCAAACGCGTACGTGCGATACGTCTACGGGCACGTGGAGCGGCTGGAGCGCGTGCAGTATCAGCGACGCGTGCGACTGTACGTCCGTTTCCGGGCCGAAGCCCGCTTCGGAAAGTCGCGACTGCAACGAATGCGGCACGCAGACCAGTTCCTACACGTGTAACGCTTCCAACGGCACCTGGACGGAAACGTGGAGCGCCTGCTCCGTAAGCTCCTCTTCCGAGTGCGCGCAGGACTGCCCGGACGGTAAAACCTGGAACGGCACCGCATGCGTATGCAATTCCACAGCTGCCTGTGAAAACAAAATAGTCGGGTTTCAGACTTCAACTGTCACCAGTCTGGGAGCTCAATTTCAACTGGCTACCGTTTATTATGAATGGGATGAAGACACCTGCTCCTGCACTTGCCCCAGCCAGAAAAATCAGTATATATGCGACACCGTGACGAAGTACGGGTCGTGGGATGAGAGCGCCTGCAACTGCGGTGCAGCGGACCTTCCGGAACAGAGCTACTACTTCAAATGCGTTTCGCGCGTGCGCAGCGAGGGCGGCGGCATGGTTTCGCAAGGCAGCTATTCCACTTTTGAGGCGGCGCAGTCCGCCTGTCTGTCCGGTGAGGATACCAACGCCAGCTTTATGAAATACCTTTCCGGCGGGGAGCCGGTGCCGGGATGCCGGCCGTACCAGGATAAAAACGGCATGTGGGTCAGCTGTGCTTTGACGCCGGCGTATTACATCAAATACCAGTGCTCCACCGAGCCGCCGCAGCCGTGTTCGGGTTATGGTTTCTGCGAAGAAATGTGTATGGTGATTCAGCCGCACGATTAAACAAAAAAGTTGGTTTAAAAAACCCGCGCTTTTTACGGCGCGGGTTTTTTCGGGTTGCGCGGAAGAGGCGTTTTTACTATACTTATTTTATGGCAATTATTTTATCCGCTAAGCGTGTGAGCAAACAGAACAAGAGCAAAAAGCGCTCTTGCGTCCTTGCTTACAATTTTGCGGAGATTTAACGGCCTTATTTTAATTACGAATTTGCAACACCCCCGCTTAATTGTAAGCGGGGGTTTTTGTTATGCGCCAAAACTACCTAAAGGAGAGAATAATATGTGTTTCAACTACCAGAACGGAGAACTTTTTGCGGAGGGGGTGGATTTGAAAGAAATCGCCAAGCAGGTCGGTACGCCGTTTTACTGCTACAGCTCCGATAAGCTGACCCGCAACTTTGAGGCTTACCAAAGAGCCCTCGCGCCGTTTCACGCCACGGTGTGTTACTCCGTTAAAGCCAACCCGAATTTGGGCGTCGTCAGCACGCTGGCGCGGCTGGGCAGCGGGGCGGACGTAGTGTCGGCCGGCGAGATGTTTGTAGCGTTAAAAGCGGGCATTTCGGCGGACAAAATTGTTTTCTCCGGCGTGGGCAAAACGCCGTATGAACTGGAGGAAGCCATCAAAGCGCAAATTCTGCAAATCAATGCCGAATCCGCCGCCGAAGTGGAAACCATCAACCGTATTGCGCTGTCTCTGGGGGTAAAAGCCAATGTGGCCCTGCGCGTAAACCCGGATGTGGACGCGCTGACGCACGTCAAAATCACCACCGGCAAAAAAGAAAATAAATTCGGCGTGGACTGGGACGAAGCGCACGAACTCTACCGCGCCGCCGCCAAAATGGAAGGCATCCGTCTGGCGGGCATAGCGGTGCATATCGGCTCGCAGCTGCTTGATTTGGAGCCGTTCCGCCTGGCGTTTACCAAAATTGCGGGCATGGTGCGCGAGCTGGAAGCCGAAGGAATTTATCTGGAAAATATAGACCTGGGCGGCGGCATGGGCATTAACTACAATGTGGAACTTCCGCCCACCTGCTCCGCGTATGCGGACGTGGTGCGCGAAACGCTGGGCGATTTGGGCAAACACATTATTGTGGAGCCGGGCCGCTCCATAGCAGGCAACGCGGGCGTGCTGGTAACGGAAGTGATTTACACCAAAAAAATGGGCCAGAAAAATTTTATCATCGTAGACGCGGGGATGAACGACCTCGTCCGCCCCGCCATGTATGACGCGTGGCATACGGTGCTGCCCGTTACCAAAGAAGGCGTCGCGCCCATCATCGCCGATATCGTCGGCCCCATTTGCGAATCGGGCGACGTATTTGCCAAAGACCGTATTATTGAACCTGTGCAGCAGGGGCGGCTACTTGCTATAATGTGTGCTGGGGCTTATGGGGCGGCGATGTCTTCCATTTACAACTTCCGCCCGCTGGTGCCCGAAGTGATGGCGCACGGACGGGAATTCGCCGTGGTGCGCAAACGCACTTCTTACGAGGAAATGCTAAGCGGCCACGCGGTTGCGCCGTGGCTGCAAGGAAACGCGCTATGAGACAGATTTGCATTATGAAATTCGGCGGCAATACGCTGGCCAACAAACAAAAACTTTTAATGGCGGCGGACTTAATCAAAGCCCGCTATGACGATAACTTTATCCCCGTGGTGGTGGCTTCGGCCAACGGCAACCTGACCGACGTACTGCTGGACCATGCGTTCAGCATTACCTCCTCGCCCGACAAGCGCGAGCTGGATATGCTCATCACCACCGGCGAACGCGTCAGCGTGGCCCTGCTGTCCATTGCCTTGCGCGCCATCGGCGTGCCGTCCGTCTCGCTGACGGGTTCCCAAATCGGGCTTATTACCACCTGCACGCATACGGGGGCGGATATTTTATCTTTAAAAGGCGACCGCTTGGTAAAAGAAATTCAGGCCGGCAATGTGCCGATTGTGGCCGGATTTCAGGGCATTGGCGAGAACAAAGAAATCACCACGTTAAAACGCGGCGGGAGCGATGTGTCCGCCGTGTTCCTGGCGGCCCAGCTGGGCGCGGACCACGTGGAAATGATTAAAGACGTGGACGGCGTATACTCCGCAGACCCCAACAAAGACACCAAAGCCCAGAAATACGAAGTGCTGGATTTTGACGAAATGTATAAGTTGGCGCTTAACGGCGCGAGCGTGCTGCACCCGGACGCGGTGCGCCTGGCCAAAGAAAAAGGCGTGGAAATCCGCATCGTCCATTACCAGACGGGCCGGACGGGCACCGTCATTAAATAGGAGTCTTGTATGAACCTGGCGTTTAAATTCAACCTTTTCGGCGTCATCTCGTTTCTGGTGATGTGCGGGCTGTTTTATTGGCTGTTCCCGGCGTTGGACAATGTGTTTTTGCGTTATGCGGTATATGCCGTATTCGCGGCGTGCGCCTTCAGCGCGTGTTTTTTAATCGTCAGGCGAAAATAAGACGTGAAACCGAAATTTACACCGGGAGGCTTGGACGGCTTCCCGGTTTTTTCCGCCCGGCAATTGACGCGCCCCGCGTAAAAAAGTTACACTGTCAAACGGCAGTTCACCTTTTGCAGACCGGAGATGTTTATGAAGAGATACAGCGGCGTCGTTTCACGCGGCATTCGTATGCCCTTAATTAAAGAAGGAACGGACATTGTACCCGTCATCGCGGATACGCTGGCCGCCGCGGCCCAGGCCGAGCCGTTTTCTTTTAAAGAACACGCCGTGGTGGGGGTGACCGAATCGCTGGTGGCGCGCGGGCAGGGCAACTTTGTAACGCTGGCGGATATTTCCGCTTCCGTCGCGGAGCTGTTCCCGCAGGGCGACGTGGTGATTTTTTCTCCTATTTTAAGCCGCAACCGTTTTCTGCCGATGTTAAAAGGCATTGTGGGGGGGATTAAAGGCAAAGTGAATATCGTGCTGACGCTTCCCTCCGACGAAGTGGGCAACCCGCTCTGCGCCGATCCCTACGGGTACGAAGAAGGCGTATTTGGCGAAGACAGTGTGCATTTTAACTTCGTACACCCCATTACCAAGTCCAATTATTCCAAACTGTATAAGGAATTGGACCCGGAAAAAATTTCCATTTCCTATGTATGGGGGATTGATAATTTTATTAAAGCCTCCGCCGCCAAAGGCGGCCAGGCCCTGGTCTGCACGGTGCACAACCGCCAGGTCTATTCGGCTAAACTTTCCCAGGCCGGTTTTAAAACCCATACGCTTGCGGATATCTGCGCCAAACCCATGCGCCCCGGCGCGGGGTTCAACGCCGAATTCGGCCTGCTGGGTTCCAACTATTCCAACGAAGACCGCGTGAAACTTTTCCCGCGCGACTGCCAGGCGTTTGTAGACCGCCTGCAGCAGCAAATCGCCGCCAAAACGGGCGTCAAGCCCGAAGTGATGATTTACGGCGACGGCGCCTATAAAGACCCCGCCACCGGCATTTGGGAGCTGGCGGACCCGCTGGTCTGCCCGGCGGCGACGGACGGCCTTTCGGGTATGCCGCACGAAACCAAATTAAAATCGCTGATTGATTCGGGCAAAGACGTGGAAAAAGAAGTGCAGGCCAATGCCGGGGGCCAGGCGCTGGGCACCACGCCGCGCCGGCTGACCGATTTGCTGGGTTCGCTGTGCGACCTGACCAGCGGCTCCGGGGACAAAGGCACCCCCGTCATTTATATTACAGGCTATTTTGACAATTACTATACGAAATAATCTATGATTAGTCCGTTTCAGATTTTACCGATTATTATGGTGCCTTGGCGGCCGGGCGGGCAGCCGGTTATACGGAATGCTTCCTTGGCCGGACTCAAGACCTGCTGTATTTTTGTAACAGTAATCGGCTTGGTAGTTTATTTTTGGTTTTTAAAGTGGTATCAGGCCCACCCCCTGTGGGGTAAAATCATTGTATGGACCGCTGCCGTATGGTGTGTCCTGCGGCTGATAGGGATTATCCGTTCTTTTTGCGATGACCCCTATACGCGCGTAAAATCCGGAAAAGGCGACTAAAGCCAAAAGTCTGTCCAAAAATATGCTAAGATAACAATATGGAAAACACTGTCATTTTACAACTCATTGGTTTTACCGTTTGTTTTATTTTGCTGTTCGTATTTACGGCCAAGTATCGTGCCGCGCTCGCGCACGAAACCGACTTTGAGCCCGCCGTGGAAGATTTGACCGTGGTTACCGTGGCCCAGCCGCCGGCTTTTAAACCGCGCGCTTCCATCCTGCAGTCTTTGCAGGGGTCTTCTTCTTTGGAAACGGCCGATTTAAAAGAAAAAGTGAAAGATTTGCATTACCGGCTGGAAGAACTCAAGGCCGCGCACGATAAGTCCAACGGGGAGATTTCCAAACAGCTGGCCCGGATGGAACAGCGCCTGAGCACTTTTGAGCAGGAATACGTTACCAAATTGCAGCCCACTTTGCTGAGCCTGATTGAAGAATTGGAGAATATGAAAGTGGCTGAAAATAAGGCCGAAAAATAAATTGTGCACTGTTTTTGATTGCAAAACCGCCGCTTAATTTGCGGCGGTTTTGCGTTTTATACCCGTCCCTTTCAACAAAACGGAGGAGCGTTTTGCGCGGGCCGTATGCAAAAACGGGCGCAAATTTGCGTTTTTTCCAAGGGTCCGTTCTGCGGGGGTTAAGACGGAAAGGACGAAAAAGAAGCTTGGCAAAGGGGAAAATTCTGATAAAACGGATGAGGTTTTGTCAATACTCGGCTCCAAAAAACCGCCCGCGGATTTGTTTGTACTGCTAAAATTTCATAAAATATATCTATATACGTATGCCAAGGAAAGAGGATTTTACGTTAGGAGAACAAATGAAAAATAAAAACCTTGAACCTATCGCCATTGTTGGTATCGGTGCGATTATGCCCGGAGCTTTAAATAAAGATGAGTTCTGGAGCAATATTAAAGAAGGCAAATACTGCATTACCGAAATTCCCGCTTCATACTGGGATTATAAACTGTTCTACAGTCCCGACCACAAGGCCGAAGACAAGCTTTACTCCAAAATCGGCGGTTTCATCCCCGAGTCTTTCAAATTCAATTCCTTAAAATACCGCATTCCTCCGCAAATCGCCAAACAGATGGACACGGTGCAGCACCTGGCCATTGAAACCACCCGTATGGCTTTGGAAGATTCCGGCTACGACAAAAAAGAGTTTGACCGCAACCGCACCGCGGTAATCATCGGCAACTCCATGGGCGGCATGAAGAACGAAATGTCCAACACCCGCCTGAACAGACCTTTCTTGTACGAAATCCTCAAAAATACTTCCGCTTTTAAATCCCTGGCCCCGGCCGACGCCCAAAAAATGATTGACGAAATGGACGCTGGCGTGCGCGAAAAATTCACCCCGATAACCGAAGACTCCATGCCGGGCGAACTGGCCAACGTAATCCCGGGCCGCGTGGCCAACGTGTTTGACGTGCACGGCACCAACTTTGCCGTGGACGCCGCCTGCGCCACTTCTTTGGCCGCCATTGACCAGGCCGTCAACGGCCTTCGCATGGGCAATTTTGATATGGCTATCGCCGGCGGGGTGGACCAGATGATGTCCCCGTCCGCTTACATTAAATTCTGCAAAATCGGCGCGCTGTCCGAAAAAGGCTCCTGCCCGTTTGACGCCAAGGCCGACGGTTTCGTCATGGCCGAAGGCGCCGGTATGGTGATTTTAAAACGCCTGTCGGACGCCGTAAAAGACGGCGATAAAGTCTACGCCGTCATCCGCGCCGTGGGCGCCTCTTCCGACGGAAAAGGCAAAGGCATCACCGCCCCGAACCCGAAAGGGCAGAAAATCGCCGTGGAAAAAGCCTTTGAACAAGTGGAATACACCCCCGGCGACGTGGGCCTTATTGAAGCGCACGGCACCAGCACCCGCGTGGGCGACGCCGTGGAACTGAACGCTTTAAACGAAATTTTTGGCGCGCACGCCAAACCCGGCACCATTGGGCTGGGCAGCGTAAAAAGCCAGATTGGCCACGCCAAAGCGGCGGCCGGCATCGCTTCTTTAATCAAGACGTCGCTCGCCTTATATAATAAGGTATTGCCGCCGTCCGTCAATTTTGAAACTCCGAACCCGACCGTGGACTGGGCCACCTGCCCTTTCCGCGTGATTACCAAAACGGAAGAATGGCCCGGCGGCAAAGTGCGCCGCGCCAACGTATCCGCTTTCGGCTTCGGCGGCACGAACTTCCACGTGGCTATGGAAGAAATGAACGACGGTCTGTTAAAAAAGGCCGAAGAATCCCGGCAGCAGTCTACCGTTTCAACCCCCGTACAGGAGAAATTAACTATGACCAGCAGTAACGCCTACACCCTTCACGTTCCCGGCGAGAAAATCCAAAGCGACGTATTGACTTTTTCCGCCGCCACCAAGCAGGAACTGTTTAACGTGTTGGACAAGGCCCTCGTCGCCATTCAGTTTGACCCTACCTACCTTCCGAGCATCGCCTATAAGAACCACCTGGAAAAACCCGCCAAATTTGCGGTAACCATCAATGTGGAAACCCCGGAAAAACTCAAAGAAAAAATTGAGTTCTTCAAAAAAACCGCTTCCGCCCAGGACGTGTGGGAACAGGAATCCCTGTACCTGCGCATGAAAGGCATTTATCCGTTTACGCCCACGGAAATTAAACCCAAAGTCTGCTTTATGTTCCCGGGCCAGGGTTCCCAGTATGTGGATATGATGAAAGATTTGGCTTCCAAATATAAAGTGGTGCAGGATACCTTTGACGAAGCCGACCGCCTGCTGCAGAACATCATCGGCCAGACGCTGACCGAAACCCTGTGGAGCAAACCCGGCGAAACGAAAGAAAAAATCGCCGAACGCGAAGCCGCCATCAAGAAAACCGAAATGACGCAGCCCGCCGTGCTTACGGCCGATATCGCGATGATGCGCCTTTTGTCTTCTTTCGGCATTAAGCCCGACGTGGTGATGGGCCACAGCCTGGGCGAATACGCCGCCGCCGTAGCCGCCGGTATTTTTGATTTTGAAAACGGCCTGAAAGCCGTTTGCACCCGCGGGAAAGTAATGTCCGAAATTAAAGTGGAAGACAACGGCAAGATGGCCTCCATCGCCGCCCCCGTGGAACGCGTGGAGCCCGAGCTCGCGCGCATCAGCGGTTATGTGGCCGTGGCCAACAAAAACTGCCCGACGCAGACCGTTATCGCCGGCGCCAGCAAATCCATTGACGACGCCATCAAAATGTTCACCGATATGGGCATCCAGGCCGTGCAGATTCCGGTTTCGCACGCTTTCCACTCCGCCATCGTGCGCCCGGCCATGCCGCAGTACCGCGCTTTCCTGGACACGCTGAAATTCAACGCGCCCACCATGCCGATTACCACCAACGTAACGGCCGAGTTTTACCCCAGCGACCCGGAAAAAATCAAAGACCTGATGGTCACGCAGATTTCCCACTCCGTGGAATGGATTAAACAGCTGCAGACCACCTACGATTCCGGCGTGCGCCTGTTTGTGGAATGCGGCCCCAAACGCGTGCTTTCCGCATTGGCTTCCAATACGCTTTCCGACAAGAAAGACATTAAAGTGCTGGCCTCCAACCATCCGAAAAAAGGCGGCATTGTGGAATTTAACGACCTGTTTGCCAACCTGATTTCCTCCGGCATCCAGCTGAACTGGACGGGCACCAATATGTTTGGCGACAGCTCCACCTTCAACCCCGCTTTTGTAAACTGGGTAACCGGCAACGCCACCCCGGCGGAAAAAGCCGAAGGCGCCGTGAAAGACAATACCGTGTGCGCCTGCAAAACCTCCGCTCCGGCGGCCCAAAACGGCTGCTGCGCCCAGAAGTCCGTAGTCATCAGCGGTATCGCCGCCGGCGGCCCCGGCAGCTGGGACCGCGTCTTCCGCGACGGCGTGCTGGACGAAATTTTGCAGGGCCGCAACATGATTGAACCCGTTAAGGCCGATATCCAGCAGAAACAAATTGACAAGCATGTGGAGTTCGTCATTAAATCCAAAGACGGCAACCACCGTTTTGAACGCTTGACCTCGCCGATGCAGGCCATTAAGCTGGCGGCTCAGGCGGGTACGTTTGATTTGGAAAAAGAATTTGGCCTGCCGGCCAAGTGGGTCCGCTCTATGGACCGCAGCTTCCAGATGGCGATTGCCGCCGGTATCCTGGCGCTTAAAGACGCGGGTATTCCGCTGGTGCTGTATTATAAACCCACCTCTACGGGCGGGTATCTGCCGGACCGCTGGGGTCTGCCGGCTGAAATGATTGACGACACGGGCGTCATCTTCACTTCCGCCTTCCCCGTGGCCAACAGTATGATGGGCGATCTGTCCAAACGCGTGGCGGGGCTTTTAAATAACAAAACCGCCAAAGAAGTCCGCGCGTTCTGCGATAAATTCATCTCCCAGATTTCCGACCCGGTCCTCAAAGCGGAAATTGAAAACTGGTATCAGGCCAACTTTAAAGATAAAGAAGTGGAGCCGGAAGCTTTCACCTCCGAGTTTATTTTAAAGACGATTATCATCGCCCACTCCCACTTCTGCCAGTGGATCCGCGCCAAAGGCCCGGCCACCTCTATGAGTGCGGCCTGCGCTTCCACCGCCCAGGCGGTTGCCATGGCGCAGGACTGGATTAAGCTCGGCCGCTGCAAACGCGTCATCGTCATCAGCGCCGACGATATCACCAACGACAATGTGTCCGAATGGATTTTGACGGCCTTCCTGGCCTCCGGCGCCGCCACCACGGAAGCCGACGTTACCAAAGCCGCCCTTCCCTTTGACCGCCGCAGAAACGGTATGATTGTGGGGATGGGTGCGGTGTCTTTGGTGGTGGAAGAAGAAAGCGAAGTGGCCAAACGCGGTATGAAACCGCTGGCCAAAGTGCTTTCCACCGAAATCCGCAACAGCGGTTTCCACGTAACCCGCCTGGACGTGGCCCACGTGGCGCAGGTAATGAACGACCTCGTGTCCCGCGCGGAAAAAGACTTCGGTTTAAACCGTTCCGACATCGCCAAACAGCTCGTGTTCATTTCGCATGAAACGTACACCCCGGCCCGCGGCGGTTCCGCGAGCGCGGAAGCGTATGCTTTAAAATCCACCTTTGGTAAAGACGTCAGCAGCGTTATCGTCAGCAATACCAAAGGCTTTACCGGCCACTCCATGGGCGCCGGCCTGGAAGACGCCATCGCCGTACGCTGCCTCAACACCGGTCTGGTGCCGCCGATTGCCAACTTTAAAGAAGCGGACCCGGAACTGGAAGGCATTACGCTTAGCAAAGGCGGACACTACAACTTTAAATACGCCCTGCGCCTGGCGGCCGGATTCGGTTCCCAATTAGGTATGACTTTACTTGAAAAAATGTGGCAGGAAGGCGAACCGCGCATTGCGGACCAAGCCAAACACGAAGCGTGGCTGAAAGAAATTTCCGGCCAGCAGGCTCCGGTGCTGGAAGTGGTGCAGAACACCCTTCGCATTAAAGACAACTACCGCCACGGCGTGAAACCCGCCTTGGTGATGGAAGGCTCCCAGGCGTTTGTGGATAAAGTAAACGCCATCCACGCGCATGAAACCAAAGCCGCCGCGCCCGTGAGCGCGCCTGCTGCGGCCGCTCCTGTGCCCGCCGCTCCGGCCCCGGCCCCGAAAGCCGCCGCGCTGGATGAGGCGACGGTAACAAAAGAAGTGGTCAAAATGGTGGGCGACAAGACGGGTTACCCCGAAGATATGCTGGATATTGACTTGGATATGGAAGCCGACCTGGGTATTGACACCGTCAAACAGGCCGAGCTCTTTGCGTCTTTGCGCGAACATTACGGCATTGCCCAGCAGGACGGCATCCAGTTAAAGGATTATCCGACCATTCGCCACTGCATTAAATTTGTGCTCGCGAACGCGGGCGGGAACGTCCCGTCCACGGTTGCCGCGGTTCCTGCGGCCGCCGTCGCTCCCGTGATGCAGGCCGCCGTATCCGCGCCCGCCGCTCCGGCCGTAACGCCGGCCCCTGCCGTACAGGCCGCCGCGATGCCGTCTTTAAGCGAGGCGGACGTACAGGCCAACATCTTAAATATCATTTCCGAAAAAACCGGCTATCCGCAGGATATGCTGGAGCTGGACCTGGATATGGAAGCCGACCTCGGCATTGATACGGTCAAACAGGCGGAACTGTTTGCGATTATGCGCGATACGTATCACATCGCCAAACAGGAAGGCGTACAGCTGAAAGATTATCCGACCATCCGCTCTATTATTAAGTATGCGCTGGCCAACGCCGGTTCCGAAAGCGCCTCTTCCGCCGCGCCCGTAAGCGCGCCTGCCGCGGCTCCCGCGCCGGCGGTAACGCCGGCTCCTGCTGCGGCCGCTCCTGCGCCCGCCGCGGCCCCGAAAGCCGCCGCGCTGGACGAAGCGTCCGTAACCAAAGAAGTGGTCGCGATGGTAGCCGAAAAAACCGGTTACCCGGAAGATATGCTGGAACTGGACCTGGATATGGAAGCCGACCTGGGTATTGATACGGTCAAACAGGCTGAATTGTTTGCCGCGATGCGCGAGCATTACGGTATTGCCCAGCAGGACGGTATCCAGTTAAAAGATTATCCGACTATCCGCCACTGCATTAAATTTGTGATTGCGAATGCGGGCGGGGACGTCCCGTCCACGGTTATTTCGTCCACGGTGACTGCGGCTCCTGCCGCGCCCGTGAGCGCGCCCGTTGTGGCTCCGGCTGCAGCCGCTCCTACTCCCGTCGCCGCGGCCCCGAAAGCCGCCGCGCTGGACGAAGCGTCCGTAACCAAAGAAGTGGTCGCGATGGTAGCCGAAAAAACCGGTTACCCGGAAGATATGCTGGAACTGGACCTGGATATGGAAGCCGACCTGGGTATTGATACGGTCAAACAGGCTGAATTGTTTGCCGCGATGCGCGAGCATTACGGTATTGCCCAGCAGGATGGTATCCAGTTAAAAGATTATCCGACGATCCGCCACTGCATTAAATTTGTGCTCGCAAACGCGGGCGGGAACGTCCCGTCCGCGGTTCCTGCGGCTCCTGCCGCGCCCGTGAGCGCGCCCGCCGCTCAGCCGGCTGTTGTACAGGCCGCCGCGCCCGTTGCTCCGGCGGTAACGCCCGCCCCGGCTGTGAAAGCCGCCGCGTCCGCTTTGGATGAAGCCACGGTAACGAAAGAAATCGTTAAAATGGTAGCCGAAAAAACCGGTTATCCGGAAGATATGCTGGAGCTGGACCTGGATATGGAAGCCGACCTTGGCATTGATACGGTCAAACAGGCGGAACTGTTTGCCGCGATGCGCGAACATTACGGTATCGCCCAGCAGGAAGGCATCCAGTTAAAAGACTATCCGACGATTCGCCACTGCATTAACTTTGCGCTGGCCAACGCCGGCGGGAACGCCCCGTCCGCTGTGGCTCCGTCCACGGTTACTGCGGCTCCTGCCGCGCCCGTTGCCCCGGCTCCGGCTGTGGCCGCTCCTGCGCCCGCTCCGGCGGAGGAAGCCGCCGCACCCGCCCCGAAACTGGCCAAAAAGCCGGAACACATTGTGGCGGAACATATCGGTGCGCCGGAAGCCGACGCGCTGGTTACCAACCCGACGGCTCCGATTGAAAAACGCGTTTCCCTGGCGGAACGCCCCGAACGGGAAGGCTATCAGGGCGAACACTGCCACGAGAAAAAACTGCGCTACGTAACCACCGTAGCCGATGCGCCGCTTTCCGAACGGGAAAACAGACGCCTGTCCAAAGACCGCACAATCCTGCTGTTTGCGGACAACTCGCAGCTGATTAAAGCCTATCAGGAAGAATTTAAAGAACTGGGCGTGAAGTACCACGTGTTCACCACGCTCAAAACCCGCAGCAAAAACACGACTATCGTGAACTGGGAATCGTACGAAGAAACCGAAGCGGCCTTGAAGGATTACGCTGCCGAAGATCCGAACATTCAGGGTATCGTGTACCTGCTGGGCGCGACCGTCAAGAAATTTGACAAAAAAGCCAGCCCGCACGCCGAACTGACCAAGTACGTCATGCCGCTGTTTATTGCGCTGCGCGTATTTGAAAAAGGGATGGCCAACCGCCAGGACGCGGATACGTTCTTTGCGGTCAACACCAAAATTGACGGCAACTTCGGCTACACGACCAAAGACGAATTCAACCCCATCGTGGGCGCGCTGACCGGCGGCACCACCTGCTACCGCAAAGACGTGTACGAACGCACCGGCGCCATCGGCAAGCTGATGGATTTTGAACCCACCGCCACGCCCGATGAAATGGCCCAGAAGACCATGGACGAAGTGCTCCACGGCGATATGCGCCTGATGATTGGTACGCGCGACAATATGCGCTCCACCATTCTCTCGCTGCCGACCCGCCTGGACAAGAGCGTCAAACATTTTGACCTCGCCGGCAAAACCATCATCTTCACCGGCTCCGGCCGCGGTATCGGCGCGATGCTTTCGCAGAAAATCGCCGCGCAGTACCACAGCAAAATCATCGTCTTGGATATTATTGAAATCCAGGAAAAAACGCCGCTGTGGGCTTCTATGAACGAAGCCGAACTGGCCGCGCTTAAAAAGCAAATCTGGGAAGACCTCAAGGCCGATACGACCCAAAAGGCCACCCCGGTGCTGCTGGAACGCGCTTTCGGCCGCGTGAAAGATTCCATTACGCTCTACAACAACCTGCAGAAACTGCGCGAGTTGGGAAGCGAAGTGGAATACTACCACTGCGACGTGATGAACTCGTCCATGATGAAAGAAGTCTGCACGAAAATCAAAGCCAAAAACGGCCGTGTGGACGGACTGATTCACTTTGCGGGGCTGGAACGCTCTAAACTGATTTACGACAAAGATCCGGCTGAATACTACCGCATTTTTGACGTAAAAGCCACCAGCTTCGCCACGTTCCTGGCCAACAACATCGTGCGCGACGACGGCTTCTTCGCCTTCGCTTCGTCCATCGCCGGCAAATACGGCAACCTGGGCCAGAGCGATTACGCGAGCGCCAACGACTACCTGGCCAAGTCGGCCTTGTCGCTGCAGAACCAGGGCTACCGCGCCATCAGCATCGCCATGAGCGCCTACAAGAACGTAGGTATGGGCGTGCGCGCCGGCGTGGAAACCTTCCTGCGCTCCAACGGGGTGGACTTTGTGGACCCCGAAGACGGTATGCAGATCTTCCTGGACGAAATCGTCTACGGACGCGTGCCGGAAATCGTGCTCACGGGTTCGCTGGGCAGACTGGACTGGGACCATCAGTTAAAGTTTGAATGGGACGAAATCGGAGCCGGCGAAACCGGCTCCGACGACGCTCCCACAGGCGGTTCCTCCGCTCCCGCGGCGCTGAAAGCGGCCGCTCCCAAAGCTAAAGCCGAGGGGGGCGTGGACGCTTCCAAAGCCACGCATTTTTTGGGTAATGTTACGTCCCTGCAGAAAGGGGCGGAAATTCACCTGGAAAAAGAATTTAACTTGGATTCCGACCCGTACCTGGCCGACCACGCCATTGAAGGCACGCCGTATGTGCCGGGCGTGATGGGCATTGAAACCTTTATGGAAACCGCCGCCGCGCTTACGGGCGCCGTGCCGCAGGGTTTAAAGGACGTGCATTTCTATCTGCCGATTAAGCTTTTGAGAAACCGCCCGCAGGCCGTGCGCGTAACGGGCAAAGCGGCCGGCAAGGAAGCGGTAATGGAAATTGAGTCCGACTTTATCAACAGCAAAGGCGTAAAAATGGGCAATACCCGCCGCCACTTTACCGCCAAAACGCTGGACGGCTTTGCCTCCACCTGGTCCGCCGTGAAGGCCGACGCCATGACGGGCCTTGCCGGACAGATGACCGTAAGCAAAGAAGAAATCTACAAAAAGTATTTCCACGGTCCTTCTTTCCAGGTGTTGGGCGGTATTCTGCGTGTGGACAAACATTCCTCGCTCGCGGTGTATAACACGACTCCGCGCCCGCAGTGGAACGACGGCCCGCGCACCCTGCTTGCCAACCCGATGCTGATTGAAGCGGCTTTCCAGTGCTGCGGATTCCAGGATATGAGCATTGAACACAAAATGACGCTGCCCGACGGCATCGCCGAAGTGGCCGTGCTTAAAAACCAGGTTCCGCCCGCCCAGCTGTACTTATACGGCGTAAACCGCGGCGCTACCGCCGACGGCAAAACCCTCCACGACGCGTATGTGTTTGACGCGCAGGGCGACGTGTGGGTGGAAATCCACGGTTACCAGGCCATCGGCCAGTAACTTGGGGCGAGATGTCCTGCCAGATTAACGCAGTTGATTTAAACCGTCTGCCTCCGGCCGGCGAAATCTTGAGCGAAAAGGAAGGAGCGTTTTACCAAACGCTCCGCTTCCCCAAGCGCAGGATGGAGTGGCTCGGGGGCAGATTTGCGTTAAAAGAGCTGGTGCGCCAAACGCTGGGCGCACCGCTGAAAGACATAGAAATACTGCCGCACGCAAGCGGCAAACCCGTTTTAAGCGCGGGGGGAAAACCGTGCACGCTGGCGTTTAGCATTACGCACAGCCGCGGCTGGGCCGTGGCGGCCGTCAGCGCGGACGAACCGTTTGTGGGCATTGATTTGGAAAAAATAGAACACCGCATTGACGCGTGGGCGCGGGATTTTTTTCACCCTTCCGAACTGACCGGCGAGGGGGACGCTTTTTTGACGGCTTTGTGGACGCAGAAAGAGGCTTTGGTAAAACTGCTGGGCACGGGGCTTTCGCTAAACAGCTACGATGTGCGCTGTGTGGACGGGAAACCCGCTTTTTTCGGGGCGGCGCTGACAGAATACGTCCGCCTGGGGAGCCCGCAGATTACGCTTAAAACGCACGAGCTGCTGCCCGGTTTTATGTTTACGCTCGCCTGCGGGCATTGACACGTATTATTTAGTAAAATATAAGGTATACAGATTTCGGAGGGACTATGATAGAACTCTTTGAGGATCCCAGACAAGACAAGCCGTCGGACCAACCCGCTCCGGCCAGCTTGGTAAAATTCAGACAAATTTCCCAGGACGCTTTACAAGGCGCCGGCGAGGCCCGCATCAAAGCCCAGAAGGACAAAGGCAAGATGACCGCCCGCGAACGCATCTCTTACCTGCTGGACAAAGACAGCTTTTTAGAAATTAAAAGTTTGATGGAAACTTCCTGCAGCGACTTCGGCCTGAAAGACAAACATATTAAAGGCGACGGCGTCATCACCGGTTTTGGCCGCATCAACGGCCGCGAGGTGGCTCTTTTTGCGCAGGATTTTACCCAGCTGGGCGGTTCGCTCGGCCTGGCGCACGCCAAAAAAATCGCCGCGCTGATGGACCGCGCGCTGGAGGCGAAAATCCCCGTAATCGGCTTGTACGATTCCGGCGGCGCGCGTATTCAGGAAGGGGTGGACAGCTTAAACGGCTACGGCGAGATTTTCTACCGCAACGTGAAAGCCTCCGGCGTCATCCCGCAGATTTCCGTCATTTTGGGCCCGTGCGCGGGCGGCGCGGCGTATTCGCCCGCGTTAACCGATTTTATTTTTATGGTGGAAGGCATCAGCCATATGTTCATCACCGGCCCCGGCGCGGTAAAAGCGGCCACCGGCGAAGAAGTGGATTTTGACACCCTGGGCGGCTCCCGCCCCCACAGCGAAAAAAGCGGCGTGTGCCAGTTTGTCGCCAAGTCGGAGCAGGACTGCTTCCGCCAGGTGCGCGAACTGCTCTCTTTCCTTCCCCAGAACTGCGAACAAAAAGCCCCGGCCGAAACGACCAGCGACCTGGTGGCCCGCAGCGTGCCCGTGCTGGAGCGCGTGTGCGAAATGGACCCCAAAAAAGCGTTCCGCATTCACCACGTCATCTGGCGCATCGCCGACGATTTCGGCTTCTTTGAAATCCACCAGAATTTTGCCAAAAACGTGGTTACCGGTTTTATCCGCCTGGGCGGCCAGGTGGTGGGCGTAGTAGCCAATAACCCGGCCTGTCTGGGCGGCGCGCTGGACAGCGACGCGAGCGATAAAGCCGCGCGCTTCATCCGCTTTTTAAATGCGTTTAATATTCCGCTTTTGACGCTGGTGGACACCGGCGGCTATCTGCCCGGCGTACAGCAGGAGCACGGCGGAATCATCCGCCACGGCGCGAAACTGCTTTACGCGTATTCCGAAGCGTCCATCCCGAAAGTAACCCTGGTTTTGCGCAAAGCCTACGGCGGCGCGTATATTGCGATGGGTTCCAAATACCTGCGCGGGGATTTTAACTTTGCTTTCCCGAGCGCGGAAATTGCCGTTATGGGCCCGCGCGGCGCGGTGGAAATTTTGTATTCGCGCGATTTGAAAGCCGAAACCGATCCGGCCAAAAAAGAAGCCTTGAAGCAGAAAATGACGCAGGATTATTCCGACAAATTCGCCTCGCCCTATCAGGCGGCTTCCAACGGCTCTATTGACGAGATTATTGAACCGGCCGAAGCGCGTACAAAAATTATCCGCGCGTTTGAAGTATTGAAAGACAAACGCGACCCGCGCAAAAATCCGCACAAAGGCAACATCCCGCTGTAAGCCATTCGGATTTCTGTTTAAAAACTCCCGCCTGCTTTTTGGGCGGGAGTTTTTGCATAGTGCGGCGTATTGGGGCTCGCTGTTACGGTACTTGGCGACATTGTTTAAATAGTGTGGCTCAATTAGTCGGATGTGTCCGCTTAGAGAACCGTCCCCTGGAAGGGGGCCTTGCAGGCCGTGCAGATAAAAAACCGTCCCCGGAAAACTTTTGCGTCCCCGAATGTTTCTCTCCCAAATATCTAAAAGTACCGTATTTTGCCGGGCCCTGGATAAGGCCAGAGCTCCATGGCCTGGACCCTGCGGGCGGCTTTTCGGGCTCGCTTTACGGTACTTGGTAACATTGTTTAAACAGTGTGGCTCAATTAGTCGGATGGCACCGTTAGGGAAAGGGAGGGGCGGCTCGGTCTTACCAGACGGGTGCATACCCCCTTTGTTGTTCCCATCTAACTAATAGCACCGTTTATTGCTTTAGCCCTGGTCAGGCCAGATTGCCTGCCCCCGGCAAGGGGGTTGATTTGTTTTTTTTTTTGATAAATTAGGATTATTACCTTGTATAAATGGGGGGATATATCCCGTGCAAAAAAGTCTCGGATTTACGCTAATAGAATTGTTAGTGGTTGTTTTAATTATCGGTATTTTAGCCGCCGTTGCACTTCCTAAATACGAGCAGGCCGTGCTTAAAACGCGTTCCATGCGTTTGCTGCCTCTTTTGCGTTCTATCTCAGATGCTGAAAATATTTTTTATATGGCGAATGGACATTATACGCTCCGTTTTTCCGATTTGGATATTGATATGCCCAAAGGAGCCAGCTCAGATACCGATACCACCGTTACCTACAAGGATTTTACCTGTTTACTGCGTGAGGGTGTTTCGGGTGTATCCTCTTCTGCTTCGGCATATTGTCATGACAACCGAGGCAACGCGCCGTGGATGGAAAAGTATTTCGCCAGGAATGATTTTATCTGTTGGGGCGGCAGGAGTGATTTGGCCATGCAGATTTGTAAAAGCATTTCCGGCAAAACGACGCCGGATGCCTCCACTACAGGCAGTGGTGGCGTCGTGACCACCGGCTTTTCGTTTCAGTAATGGCTGACACGTAAAAACTCCGGTCTTTTCAGGCCGGAGTTTTTAATGGGTTTTCAGCGTTTGGCGTTTTCAATCATCCCGCGTATTTTGGCGTTAAACGCGTCTTCTTGCAGGAGTTTTTCAAGCGTCATCGGCATACGGTAACGCCAGTAGTGGCGCGGGTTGGCCGGGACGTTGATTCGCTCCGCTTCCGGGTCTTTGGCGCGGAGTTTTTCGTCCATAGAAGTCCAGTCCTGAAACGAAATAAGCGCCAGCATGGCCGGGCTTTGCAGGTGCTGGTTAAGTATCTTTTCGCACGTTTTGCCGTCCGCTTCGGCGGGCGCCTCGCCCAGGCTGCCCAGCACTTCGTTCCAAAACCGCCGGGTAAGCGCCGGCGTTTCTTTCCACCAGCCGCGCAGTACGGACATATCGTGCGTGGACGGCGTAGCCACGGAAAGATACGGATAGTGCGCGGCGTCTGCAAACGTATCGCCCAGGCGTTTGGGCATACGCTGGATTTCCAGCGAAAGCATCTGGAGTTCTTTTAATACGTCGGGCACGCAGTCCGGAATCATCCCCAGGTCTTCCGCGCACGCCAGAAGGCGCGTGGCCTGCGTAAGAGCGGGGAGTTTCTTCATCGCTTCGTCTTTCCAGAACTGGTTGTGGCGGCGGAAAAAGTATTCGTTGTACAAACGGGTGAACGCTTCTTTTTCCGGCTGGGAAAGCGCGCGGAAGGCCGCGTCCGACAGGGCGGAAATCCGCGGATGGTATTTAGACGCGTCCTTGCGGTCCGGCACAAAAAGCACATTGGACGCCAGCGCATAGAGTCCGTTTTGCAGGTGCAGGGACTTTTCGTCCGTTTTGCCGGCAAAGGCGGCTTGTATTTTGCGCTGGGTGTCGTAAGACGGCAGGAGATCATACAGGCCCTGTTGTGCGGCCGGGGCGAGGTAGTGTTTTTTAACTTCTTTCGCCAAGTCTCCGAATTTTTCAAACAGGATTTGCTCCGAGATATACGGCCGCAGATATTCCGGCTTAAACGGCAGGCCGAAGCTTTCAATTTCTTGCGCGTCCATCGGCAGGGCGGGCGAGAACTGCCCTAAAAGCCCCTGCACGCTGTGCGACGGGATTTCCCAGATGCGGAAGAAGCCCAGCACGTGATCAATGCGGTACGCGTCAAAATAGCGCGCCATATGCGTAAAGCGCCGCACCCACCAGCGGTAGCCGTCCCGTGCCATTACGTCCCAGTTATAGGTTGGAAAGCCCCAGTTCTGCCCGGTGGCGGAAAAATCGTCTGGCGGCGCGCCGGCCTGGGCATCCAGACAAAAAAGTTCTTTTTCGGTCCAGGCTTCCACGCTGTGGGGGGAAATGCCGATGGGAATATCCCCTTTTAAAATGATTCCTTTTTCCCGCGCGCGCTTGACGGCGGCCAGCAGCTGCGCGTGCAGTATATACTGCACATAGTACCAGAAGCATACTTCGTCGTAATCGGGCGAGTAGGGCGCGCAGAAGTTGGCCATTTCGCCGCGCGAGAAAAACGAATGCTGCGGCCACGCGGAAAAATCGGCCGTTTGGTAGCGGTCCCGCAGGACGCAGAACATCGCGTAGGCGGGCAGCCAATGTTCGTTCTCCAGATAAAACCGGCGGAACTCCGGCGACGCCAGCACGCGCTTCCCTTCCTGCGCAAACGCGTGTTGGAGGCGTTCCAGTTTCAAACGCAGGGCGGCCTCGTAATCTATTTGCGGCAGCGCGTTTAATTTTTTGCGTTCCGCTTCAAAACGTTTAGCCGTCTTCGCGTCCGCCGCGGGCAGGCGGCGCACGTCGGCATACAGCGGGTGAAACGCATAGACGGATACGGCGTTGTACGGGTACGAATCCTGCCAGGTGCGGGTGAGCGTCGTGTCGTTTATCGGCAGAATCTGAATTACGCGCTGGCCCGTGCGGACGGCCCAGTCGGTGAGTTTTTCCAAGTCCCCAAAGTCGCCCGCGCCCCAGCCGTCTTCGCTTCGGAGCGAGAATACCGGAATTACCGCACCCGCCGCGCGCAGGGGCGCGGGGTCTGTAAAGCGGGGGCGCAAATCGTCCTGCACCCATACTTCCCCATTTTTAATCTCAGGCGCGTAAAGCAGGCGGTTGGGGCCTTCTTCCCAAAGCGTTTCGTCTTTAACCCGGATGATGAATTTATATTCCAGCGGGTATGATAGCGCGTCTGCGTCTAAAGACAGGCTCCACTCGTTAAATTCCCCTTCGCTCATCGGCAGGGCTTTTTGCGGGTCCCAGCCGCCGAGTTCCGGCGCGCCGCCGCAGACAAACAACGTCTGTCCGGGACCCGGGCGCGGCGTTTGCGCGCGTAGGATAAGCGTGCGCGTAAAAAGTTTAAGAGGAGAGGCCAGATGCGCTTCGCGGCGGCGGAACACGTCCGTTACCGCAGAGGAATAAAGCCACGATTCTTCCGGCAGGGCGCGCCATTGGTCTTGCAGAAGATAATGTCCGGCCGCCGGGTCGGCGTACAGACTGCGCGGGACGGACTGCCACTCGCGGCGCAGTACGCGCGCGCCCCGGCGCAGTTCGTAATGGTAGGCCAGTTCCGCCGGCTGTTTAAGGAGAATCTGAATTTCGCCGCTCCAGTTTTCGCCGTCCTGCGTGGAAAGCGGAATGTTTATTTTGCGTTCGCTCGCCGTGGCGTGCGCGCGGTACAAAACGGCGTGGAGCGTTTCGCCCCATACCGTCTTATACCGAAGATGGAAAGAGAGTTTCATACCTTACTCCCGCGCGGTTTCGCGGCCCTGCACCCAAAACGTAAACGCCGCGGCGATAAACAGGCTGATTCCGCCCACGCCCACGGCGGCAATCGCGCTTCCGCCCAGAAAATGCTTCATAAACGGGCCGAAGAACAGATTTACGCAGATTTGCGGAATGACGATAAAGAAGTTGAACACGCCCATATAAAAACCCATTTTCTCGGCGGGCAGCGCGTTGGACAGCATGGCGTAGGGCATGGAAAGAATACTGCTCCACGCAACGCCGATGCACACCATCGGAAAGATAAGCCCCATTTGGGTAAATTCAAACCCAAAGAGCGTAAGGCCCAGCGAACCTAAACCCACGCCGCCGATGGAAAGGCACACGATGTGAATGGCCTTGGCGGAAAATTTGGTGGTCAGCCACAACAGCGCAAACGCGAATACAAACGCCACGCCGTTGTAGATGCCGAAGCAGGAGCTGCCCCAGTTGGCGGCGGTTTCGTAGGCGGGGGTGCCGGGTTCGGCGTGGAATACGCCGGCGGCGATGCCGGGCGTAAAGTACACCCACATCACCATAAACGCGGCCCAGGTGAAAAACTGCACGGCGGCCAGGCGGCGCATGGTGGAGGGCATCGTGATAAACGCCCGCGCCATTTCACCCAATGTTTTTTTGAGGCTGACGGTTTGCTTTTGGAGTTTTTTGAACGCCTCCATATCGGCCGGCGGATATTCGGGCGTAGTTTTGATGGTGGCTAAAATGGCAGCCATCAGCACGACCGCACCGATGTAGAACGAGTATTTGACCGTGTTGGGAATGTGGCCCAGCGGCGCTTCGGTGCTGACACCTAAAGAGGTTAAAATCTGCGGCAGGAAGGACGCAATCACCGCGCCCGCGCCAATCATCACGCTTTGCATGGCGTAGCCGGTTTTGCGCTGGTTTTTGGGCAGAATGTCGCCCACAAATGCGCGGAACGGCTCCATGCTGACGTTGACGGAAGTGTCCAATATCCACAGCGCAATAACGGCCATCCAGATGGCCGAAGCCTGCGGCATTAAAAATAAAGCAATCATGGAAAAAATCGCGCCGCCCAAAAAATAGGGCCGTCTTCTGCCCAGGCGGCACCAGGTGCGGTCGCTGAAATACCCTACGAGCGGCTGTACCAGAAGCCCCGTTACGGGGGCCGCCAGCCACAGAAGGGGAATCTGGTCCTCCCGCGCACCCAGGCGCGAATAAATGGCGCTCATATTACCCATTTGCAGGGCCCAGCCGAACTGGATGCCGAAAAAACCCAAACACATATACATAATCTGAAGAAAAGTCTTAGGCGGACGTTCCGTGTGCATAATTCCTCCGAATGTTGAGTATCTTCTTTCATTATAACACTATTTTTCGCCCGTGCAACCGTACGCGCGCGGGAATTGCTAAAATATACCAAAAAGGAGGAGGTTTCGTATGTGGATTGTGTATGCGCTTTTATCCGCGCTGTTCGCGGCGCTTACGTCGGTGCTGGCTAAGGTGGGTATAGAGGGCATCAACTCCAATCTGGCTACGGCCATCCGCACGGCGGTGGTGCTGCTGCTGGCGTGGGGAATTGTGTTTGCGACGGGGGTGCACCAGCAAATTTCCTCGGTCAGCCAGAAAAGCTGGACGTTTTTGGTGCTTTCCGGCCTGGCCACGGGGGGCTCGTGGCTGTTTTTTTATAAGGCCCTTCAGCTGGGCAGCGCTTCGCGCGTGGTGCCGGTGGACAAATTCAGCGTGGTGCTGACGATTTTGCTGTCTTTTATCTTTTTGCACGAGGCGGTGAGTATGAAAGTCATCGCCGGCGGCGCGCTGATTACGGCCGGCGTTTTGTGTATGGTTTTATAATTCAAAACGGGCTGGAGCCGGAGCAAAAAGTTTGATATTATGTTATATATGGAAAACGATACGCTCGACAGTGTAAACGAGTACTTTAAACACCTGGGCAAAATTACCAAGGACATGGACCGCGAGGAAATGTCCCGCCTGTGGAAGCGCGCCAAAAAAGGCGATAAAGACGCAAAAAACAGAATTATGGAAATGAACCTGCGCCTGGTTATTCCGACGGCCAAGCGTTTCCAGCGCCCGGGGATGGAACTGATGGACCTGATTGAAGAAGGCAATTTGGGCCTTCTGCAGGCCATTGATAAATTTGAACCCGAAAAAGGCTACCGTTTTTCCACCTATGCCGTGTACTGGATTGAACAATATATCCGCAAGTATATTGAAGAACAGTCCGGCTCCATCAAAATTCCGTCGCACGCCTGGGGCAATTTGAAAAAATGGTTCCGCGCGTGGAACGAACTGAAAGAAGCCAACGGGCGCGACCCGTCTTTAAACGAAATGGCGGCGGAGCTGAGTTTGACGGCGCGGCAGGTAAAGTCTATTATGGACACGCTAAGCGCGGCCAAAGGCGTTGATTCGCTGACTACGCTGGTGCACGAAGAAGAAGAAACCACGCTGGAAGATTTAATCAGCGACGACGGCAAAGGCAATCCGCACGACGTATTTCTGAAGAACGAAAACCAGAACAGCATCAAAAAAAGCATGGAAGATTTAAGCGACCGCGACCGCCAGGTGATTATTATGCGCTACGGCCTGGCCGACAACGAACCTAAAACATTGGGCGAAGTGGCCGAGATTTTGGGCTTGTCGCGCGAGCGGGTGCGCCAGATTGAAGAACGCGCCGTAAATACGCTTCGCAAAGAAGCGCAGAAAGCGGGCATTTTGGAACTGACGGCGGTGGACCGCCGCACGCGCAAACTGCACAGCGCGATGCACCCGCGTTTGAAAACCAACATTTTAGGCGAAACGGCGGACAACAGTCCGCTCGCCAAACTGCTTAAAAAGCGCGCCGCTTTCGCGGCCGCCCAGCAGAAAGCCGCCCGTTCCGCCGCCAAAGGCGCGGCTAAAAATGCCAAAGCCAAGCCGGCCGCAAAGGCTGCGGCTAAAAAAACGGCTGTAAAAAAATCCGCCAAAAAAACGGCTGTAAAAACCGCCGCTAAGAAAACAAAATCCGCTTCGGCTAAAAAGCCGTCCCGTAAAGCGGTCCAGGCCAAAAGACCGTCCCGTAAATAAACGATAATTTGTATTTAACGCCCCCGTAGCTCAAATGGATAGAGCGGCTCCGTCCTAAGGAGAAGGTTGCGAGTTCAACTCCCGCCGGGGGTAGTCTTTGTATAGAACATGTTGCCAGCGTTTGTGTTAATATGCTTAAAACCGTATTCCGGTATGCACGCGGAAGGAAGCGCTCCACCGGTGTTTTAAGTAGAAGTATGCGCCGATTTCCCGGTCAAAATGATATGTCCCTCTCCCTTCCATCCCAATAAACCACGCATCCGTTACATCCGTCTCCACACCCAGTCCAACGGCCGCATACGGCGAATCCTTTCGTTCCCTGCGTCCGCCCAGGTATTCAGTCTTATGTCGGGTAAGCCCCGCCCCAATCAAGATATACGTACGAGGCGCGGTGCTGGGCGTGAGCGTGAACTTGGCCGCCGCTCCCCAGCGTACAAAGCCGTATTTATGCAATAACGGCTCCGCCTCTTCGGAACGCGATACGGCTCCTTCCAGTCCTGCGGATACCCAGGGGGCCAGAGCATATAATACTGTCATCCCCAGGCCGGATTCCGAACGCAGGAGCGTAATGCCGGAAAGTTCTTTGATGGTATTGGAACCAATGAAAGCGTTTGCGGTGATTTCCAGGCGGCTGTCCAAGACGGCGGGCTTGGGCTGGGGTGAATAATAGTAATCTCCGGCACGGTAAATTTGGGAAAATAAAGGGGAATAAGACAGGGGAAGCAAAGCCGCAGACAGCAGCAAAATCCGTTTCATATAATAATATTGTAACAAGATATCTCTCCCGACAAAATAATCCAATACCATTACGGCGGAGCCGTCCTTCGCCCAAATACGCGCCCCGGCGGATGGTAAACAGGAAAATAACCTAAAAAACCTTTTGACTTTCGCGGCCGGGATATTTATTCTAAAAGAAAGGGGGATTTTATGGAAAAAGTGAATCTGTTTTTAAACGCGGTGAAGGACCGCCGCTCTCGCTACGCGCTGACGGACAAAAGCCCCGTATCGGACGAGCAAATTGTCACGGCGGTGAAAGAAGCCGTTAAATACGCGCCCAGCGCGTTTAATTCGCAGGGGGCGCGGCTGATGGTGTTGCTGGGCGAACGCCACGAAGAATTTTGGCGGCTGACGAAAGACGTTTTAAAAGGCATGGTGCCCGCAGACAAATTTGCGCCCACCGAAGCGAAGATAAATTCTTTCGCCGCGGCGCGCGGCACCGTGCTTTATTTTGAAGATTGGGACGTCGTGGCCGGCCTGCAGGAAAAGTTTCCGTCGTATAAGGACAATTTTCCGCTGTGGGCGTACCAATCCAACGGGATGGTGGAATTTATCGTATGGACGGCGCTGGCGGAACTGGGGATAGGGGCGAGCCTGCAGCACTATAATCCCATCGTGGACGATAAAGTGCGCGAAGCGTTTGGCGTGCCCAAAAGCTGGAAACTGCTTGCGCAAATGCCGTTTGGCGAAGCCTATGCTCCGGCCGAGGAAAAGAGTTTTATGCCGGTTGACGAGCGCGTAAAGGTGCTGAAATAAGATTTAATAAACCCCGGGTGATTGGCCCGGGGGGTTTTAACGCGGCTGTAAAAAACGCTTTCAGGGCGCATGCAATTCATACGTGCTGCAGCCGCTTTGCAAACCGGGGCCGGAAGGGGATTTCCTCCCGGGTTTCCTGGTGAGACGTCTGCTTGCCGGGCATAAAAAAGAGCCCCCTGCGGGGCTCTTTTTGTATGGTTTCCGGACTAGGACTCGAACCTAGAATGACTGGACCAAAACCAGTAGTGATACCATTTCACCATCCGGAAGTAAATTGTTTCATCACAGCTTGAGCGAGATGAATAACGGAAAATCTGTGCTGAACACCCTTATTGTGCGTCTTGACCGCTTTCTGCAGCGGCGTGGAAGTCGTAGTCGGAAGTGCTGGTGCTTTTCGCTGCGCCCAAGGGGTTGTTTTTTAATTCTTCCTCGTAGGCTTTTAAAACATTTTCTTCCAGATATTCCCGAAACTCTTGGTTGATGGGGTGAACCATGTCCTTGTGGGTACCGTCGGGCAATTTCCGGGAAGGCATACAGAGAAACACGCCTTTTGTTCCTTCCACAACTTTCATATTGCGAACTACGAAAGAATCGTCAAACGTTACGCTTGCAAACGCCTTGAGGCGATCCTCTCCCATAAGATGTATCCTTATTTCCGTTATTTTCATCCTTTAAGCTCCTATGAAATGTCGTAAAGAAAACTATCCGTTCCTTGTTTTGTAATTTACTTACCAAATTTTTTGCATCCTTTTCAGTTTCAACTAAAGCAAAAACCGTGGAGCCGGAACCGGACATTAAAACTGCATCTGTATTTGTTTTTCTCAAATCGAGCAGCACATTTCGTACAGAGTTTGTAAAAGGAACAACGCACTCCTCCAGCCGGTTGAATAATAAATGTTTCCACCCGGCCAGGGGACTGGCACATCTTAGGTATGCTATTAATTTATCTAAATTGGAGGTGTTTGTCAAGGCGGCTTCGGCGGAGGGCAGCCGGAGCCTGGCAAATACGCCCTTGGTCGGTACGACCGTGTTGGGGTACGCCAGCACCAGCCACGGCAGCGGCCCCGGCGCGGGGACGGGGGTAAGTTTCTCGCCGATGCCTTCGCCTTTTAAAAAGGTGTCTTCGTACATAAAAAGCGGTACGTCCGCCCCCAGTTTGGCGCTGGCGGGGAGCAGTTCGTTTTTATCTTTTCCAAAAATTTCGCACAAGGCCAGCAGTACGCCCGCCGCGTCGGAAGAGCCGCCGCCCAGGCCGGCCCCCGTGGGGGTGTGTTTTTCAAGCGTGATTTGTACGTCGGCCGTTAGATGAAAATGCTCCAGAAACGTCCGGGCCGCCCGGCAGGCCAGGTTGGAAGCGTCCGCCTGCAGGAGGGGGGCCACCGGGCCGGTGAGCGTAAGCGAAATATCCGTTTGCGGCGCGGGGACGGCTTCTACGGTAAGCGTATCGCCGAAATTAATTTTGCCGAATAATGTGGCGAGCTCGTGGTAACCGTCGGGCCGTTTGCCGGTTACTTCCAGAAACAGATTTACTTTGGCCGGGCAGAAACGCGTTATTTTCATTTGGCCTTCCTGTCCGTATTATGCACGAGGGAACCCCAGTGATATTCTTCGCTGGTCAGGAGTTCGCCGTTTTCGGCGTAAACGTTGCGTTTGCCTTCCAAAAGGCCTTCGGTGTAAAATTCTTCCAGGCGAATTTTACCGCTTGCAAAATAGCCGAACCGTTCGCCGTCCAAACGGCCGTTATTGTAATTTTCGCGATACCACAGCGCGCCGGACGGAAAATACAGCAGGCGTTCTCCGTTGAGTTTGCCGTCGGTGAAGTTTTCTTCGCTTTCTTTCAGTCCGTTGGTATAAAAGGCCGTGCGTTTGCCGTTTAAACGCCCGTGTTTATATTGTTCCTGCTGGCGCACGCCGCCGTTTTTTTGCGTAACGGTGCGCTCCCCTTCCAGGAATGAATTTTTATAAGAGCAGCGGGTGTGGAGCACGTCGTTTTTAAGAGGGGTGAAATACTCGGCGGGCCCCTGTAAGACGCCGGACACGTATTCCTCGCGCGAGAGGAGCGCCCCGTTCTCGTCATAACGCAGGAGCGGCCCGTTTAATTTGTTTTCTTTATAATGGGCTTCGGTTTTTACCTGGCCGTTTTCGTAGAATTCTTTTACTTCCCCGTCCGGGATGGTGCCCAGAATTTCCAGCGTGGCGCCGTTGGAGGAGAGCGTTTCTTCGGCCACTTCCTGACCGTTAATATAGAAAGAATTGGCGTTTTTGGTGCTTTTGAGCACGGTGCCGGGATAGAGCTGTGCGGCTTTTTCGTCTTTGGGTTTATCCGCGGCGGGCTTTTGCAAATTGCGTTCCGTAATGCTGACCAGCCGTCCGTTTTCGTACTCTTCGCTGTACGTAATGGTGTTGTCGGCCAAATTGATGACTTCAAATTTTCCGTTGAGTTTCCCGGCGAGTAAATGCTTGACGGTGGCGGACGATACGTTGAATTCCGTTATTTCTCCGTCGGGCAGTTCCCCGGTGGTGTTGACGATGTTTTGCTCTTTGTCCAAAAATTCCTTAGCCAGCGGGACGGCTTTGTAATACGTGCGGGCCGAGGGCGTGGAAACGCAGATAATTGTTTCTTTCATTAAAAAAGCTCCCCTATGGTTTGCTGTCATTTTACAATACTTTTTGCACCGTGTGCGACATCTTATTAAACGGCGGGGCGCCGGCCGGGGGTATAATGGTTCCTTTTTTGCTGTCAGGGCCGTGCAGACTTTACGGTGCTTGGCGGTATTGTTTAAACGGTGTGGCTCCATTAGTTGGATGACTCTCTCCGGGAAAGGGCGGGGCGGACCCTGCGGCTGGCCCGGAGGGTGCGGCTTTTCGGGCTCGCTGTTACGTTGCTTGGCAACATAGCTTAAACGGTGTGGCTCCATTAGTCGGATGTGTCCGCATAGAGAACCGTCCCCTGGAAGGGGGCCTTGATTTGTTTTTTTTTTTTGATACGATGGCAAAAGGACTTGGTAAAGGGGGGGACGCCTACACGCTTCAGCTACGCTTATCACGCCCCGATTTGGAAGATTAAAAGCATCTTCT
>NZ_CAUDSG010000004.1:0-64624 GCF_958451995.1 Candidatus Avelusimicrobium alvi | reverse complement strand
AATTGGGGGAAGACCTATTGGGTCGTATCCCCTCGCATACCTCGCTTAAACTCTTTTCTCCGGGGATATTTAGGCCATTCCCATCAGGATGGAAGGAGTTTCTATGAAACGTATTCTTATTGCCTTATCTTTGTTATGTGTGCCATTATTGGCATTCTCTGAAAATAAAATCAAAATGGTAACATACTTTCCGGTGCCGTATGTGGCATACAGCAAGATTAACGCCAGTAAACAATTAGACATAGGCTTAACATCCGCCTGTGAAATGAACCTGGGCTGTTCAGAGTCCGGCGCATTGGGAACGCGTCCGTTACAGGCCACAACAGTTAATTTGAACCGGGGGAAGCTGGATTTAAACACGGCTTCTGCCGTAAAAAGCACGAACGTAACTTTGGGGAGCGGTTCTGGAGAGGCAAATATAGACTTCTCTGCAAACCTGCGTATCGGCACGTTAAACAACGGCTACAGTTTGGAAGCTACGGATATGAACGTAAGTTCGCTTACATTATTTCGCAGTCATATGTCTTCGGACAGTGCGGCGAAGTTCCCGTCGTGCGCGGCGACGGGTGCCTCTGGCGCGCCGCAGGTATCTTGGCAGAAAGTAAAACTCAAGAAAGCGGAAGAAGTGTATCTGGTATGCGGCAATCCGCAGGAATCGGTAAAAAAATATAAATGGGTACAGGTAAGCTCAGACCGTACTTATGGACGCGGCTATGGGTGCGACAATCAACAGCAGGATGGTTGCAATGGATGTGACAAAGGCTGTTCCGAAGCTTTTGACAGCGGCGAGTGCTTTACAAACGCCGCCACCAACCAGTGTTCTACTCCGGGCGCCAAATGCGAAGAAACACGCGCCTGGCTGGACCCGCAGTATAGCTGCGATGACTGCGAAATCGTAACGTATTATTACGAGTGTCAGGAAGCCTAAAGGGGTTCTGATATAATTTAATTGCAAGGCCCCGGCATTTGTGCCGGGGTTTTATGTATTGGGTGCCTTCGTGCGCGGCGTGCTTTATAAAAACAGCGGCCGGCTGGTTTAACAGCCGGCCGTTCGGTTCCTCAAGCAAAAAGAAAGGGAATTGCCTTTCTTTCTGCCCGCTCCGTTTTTGGTTTGCTTTAGTTGTAACCCTAATTAATGGGTATCATTAATTAAGATTATTTTAGTATAACTAATTTAAACTACAAATTCAAGAGGTTTTTTCAACGCTTCAAAAAGGCGTGTTTTTGGGGGCCGCGCGCGTGCAGGAACCGGGATAAATTAGTAGAATGGTATATATGGATGTAATTGTATTTATACCGATTTTATTTTTTTCCATTGTACTGCACGAGTTCGCCCACGGACTGGCGGCCTACCGCATGGGAGACGACACCGCCTACCTAAGCGGCCGCCTGACGTTAAATCCCGTCAAACACGTTGACCTGATTGGCACGCTGGCCGTCCCCGCGCTTTGCTGGCTGACGGGTATGCCGCTTTTCGGCTGGGCCAAACCGGTGCCGATTAATCCGATGCGTTTTCCGTCGCCCCGGCGCGATATGGGCAAGGTGGCTTTTGCCGGGCCCGCCGTCAATTTAACGCTGGCCGTGATATGCGTGCTGGTGATGAAAATTTTAATTCTTGCGCAGTCCCATTTCTCCGTGCATACGCTGGAACAGGCGTTCCGGTTTTTACAGTACGGAATGTTTATCAACGTGTTTTTGGCCGTGTTTAATTTAATCCCGATTCCGCCGCTGGACGGCGGGCGCGTCCTTACCGCGCTGCTGCCGGTGCGCGCGGCGTATGCGTATGATTCGTTTTTCGGCCGCTACGGCATGTACGTGGTGCTGGCGCTTATTTTGACGGGGGGCGTAAAATACATCCTCCTGCCGCCGACGATGTTGATTGTGGGGCTGTTTTCCAAATTTTTAATGTAAGCTACAAGAGGTATTTATGAAAAGTGATAAAATTGTGCTGTCCGGTATGCGCCCTACGGGCAAACTGCACCTGGGCAATTTCCACGGAGCGCTTAAAAACTGGGTGGCGCTGCAGGACAAGTACAACTGCTATTTTTTCGTGGCGGATTTGCATTCCCTCACCACCGCTTACGACCATACCGAAAACCTGGCCGCTAACAGCGAGGCGATGCTGATTGACTGGCTGACCGCCGGGCTTGACCCCCAAAAATGCACCATTTTTATCCAGTCCGACGTGCCGCAGGTAAGCGAACTCAACACGCTGCTCGGTATGATTACGCCGCTGGGCTGGCTGCTTAGAAACCCGACGTATAAAGAGCAGATTCAGGAACTTTTAAAACAAAAATACGCCGGCCAGCTGGACGAAAAATCGCTGGGCGAAAAACTCAGCTCCATCGCCGGGGACGAAGATATTTCTTCGTTCGGCTTTCTGGGTTACCCGGTGCTGATGGCGACGGATATCCTTATCCAGCAGGCCGCTTACGTACCCGTAGGAAAGGACCAGACCGCGCACCTGGAAATCGCGCGCGATTTGGCGCGCCGCTTTGCCGAAGTCTACGGCGAACAGGTGTTTACGGAGCCGGAACCGCTGTACACGAACGTGGCGCGCGTGCCGGGCATTGACGGGCGCAAAATGTCCAAATCCTACCACAACACCATTACGCTGGGTGAAGACATTGACTCCGTGCGCAAAAAAGTGATGGCGATGTTTACCGACCCCAACAAGAAAAAAGCCAACGACCCCGCCAACCCCGAAGGCTGCGTGGTGTTTGCTTTCCACCAAATTTATAACCCGAACGCCGCCAAACGCTGCGAAGAATGCAAGGCCGGCGCCATTGGGTGCGTGGCGTGCAAAAAAGAATTGTTTGCGCTGATGGAACCGGAACTCAAAGCGTTTTCCGAGCGGCGCAAAACGTTTGAAAACGACAAAGCGCAGCTGGACAAAATTGTGGCCGAAGGGCGGGAACGCGCCGCGGCCAACGCCGCCAAAACGCTTGCGGCCGTTAAGAAAACGATGAGGCTGGTTAAATAATGATTACGCCCGCGCCGATAAATGTCCACATCAACGTGTTTGAAGGCCCGATGGACCTGCTGCTGCACCTGATTAAAAAAGACAACCTGGACATTTGCGACATTAATATCGCGGAAATCACCAAGCAGTACCTGGATTATTTAAATGTAATGAAGGAGCTCAACCTGGAGGTGGCGGGCGAGTTTTTGGTCATGGCCAGCACGCTGATGCAGATTAAAGCCAAAACGCTGCTGCCCTCCCAGGCGCCGACCAGCGAGGACGAAGGCCCCAACCCGGTTAAAGAGCTTATCGCCAAGCTGGTGGAATACCAAAAGTACAAAGAAGCCAGCAAATTCCTGGAACAAAAGTTTGAGGAAAACAAAGACAGTTTTTACCGCTCCGCGCCTATTTTTGACGACGGGGAAAAAGTCATCAACCTGCAGATGTTTGATTTGCTCTCCGCCGTCAAGCGCGCGTTTGAACGGCTGGACGAACGCAAACGCATTGAACTGTTAAAGGTGGAAGAGTTCCCCATTGAAATGAAAATGGAAAAAGTGGTGGAAATGTTTAAACGCCGCGAATGGGTGCTGCTGGACGATATTTTTGTGGGCGAGACCAAAAAGCGCGGCGTTATTACGTGCTTTATGGCGCTGTTAGAGCTGATGAAAATTAAAAAGCTTATCGCGCGCCAGGACGAAAAGCTGGGCCAAATCCGGATTTATTTAAACCCGGAAAACAAAGATAAAGATTTTAAAACCCTGATGCACGGCGACGCCAATTAGCCGCCCCGGAGGATTTTGATATGCAGACCGAAGAACAACTCCAAGAAGAACAAACCGCCGCCCCGGAACAATCCGCGCCCGAAGCGCAGGCCGCTTTGGCCGCCGGGGAACCTGCCGCCCTGCAGGCGCCTCCGGCGCAGACGCCTGCCGGCGAAGAGGCCGCCCAGCCCTCCGCCGCGAAAGAGGAAGAACCTTTTGAACTGGTGCCCACCAGCGAATTTAAACAGATTGTAGAAACGCTTTTGTTTATTACCGACCGGCCGCTTAAACCAAGCCGCATCGCCGACGTAATTGACGGGGTGGACGCGCGCCGCGTGCGGGAGATGATTTTGGAAATCCAGTCCGACTATATCCGCCGCAACAGCGCGGTGCAGGTGGTGGAGCTGGGAGGCGGGTTTCAAATGTCCACTAAGCCCGAATACGGCCGCTGGGTGCGCCGCCTGTATAACGAAAAAATGACCGCCAAACTCTCTAACGCCGCGCTGGAAACGCTGGCCATCGTGGCGTACAAACAGCCCATCACCCGCGCGGAGATGGAAGCCATCCGCGGCGTGGACGTGGCGGGCCCGCTGGAAAGACTGTTGGAGCGCGCCTTGGTGCGTGTCGTCGGTAAGAAGGACACGGTGGGCCGCCCGATGGTATACGGCACGACGGACGAATTTTTGCGTATGTTCGGCCTTAACAAAATTTCCGACTTGCCGGACTTGCAGGTGTTTGCGTCCAAAGCCCTGCACGAAAAACAGGAAGATTTGCCGTTTGGAGAGCCGCTTCCGCCTTTGGCGGAGCCGGCCATTATCCCGGTGGAAGAATTGGAAGGGGAAGAAAAACTGGAAGTGCTGGATTCCTCGGCGGATCCGTTCTTCTCCCGCACCAGCTATAACCGCGGAGACTTTTTTTCTGACGGCTCCGCCGCGCCCGAAAACCTGGCGCAGGCCGTCAAATCCGCCGAAGAGGCCGCCCCCGCAGAAGCGGGAGAAAACGCCCCGGCGCTGAACGAAGACGAAGACCCCGTCGCGCGTATGCAGGCAGAAGTAACCGTGCCCGACAACGAGCTCGCTTCCCTGCAGACCGAACGGGAAGAATCCGCCGCCGGACCGCAGCAAGAAGCCGTACCCCAGGAGGAAAAATAATATGAATATCGTTTTGGCCGCCAGCGAGGCGTTTCCCTTTTGCAAAACCGGCGGACTCGCCGACGTGGTGGGCGCGCTGTGCCAGCAGTTCGCCACGCGCAAAGGCAATAAGGTGCTGCTGTTTCTGCCGCATTACCGCAACATTGTGCGCGTGTCGTCTTTAAAAGTGGTGCCCGGCGTGTATTTAATTCCCGTCGGAGACCGGATTGAACAGGTTTCGCTTTCTTACATCAACTGGGGCAATGTGCTGGTGTTTTTTGTGGGCAGCCGCAAATACTTTGACCGTCCCGAACTTTACCGCACAAAAAACGGCGAATACCCGGATAATGACGAACGCTTTATTCTGTTTAACCGCGCCGTGCTGGAAGGCTGCAAATTTATCGGTTTCCGCCCGGACATTATCCACTGCCACGACTGGCAGACGGGGCTTATCCCGGCGTATTTAAAAACCGTCTATAAATTAGACGCGTTCTACACTCGCACCCGCAGTCTCTACACCATTCACAACATTGCCTATCAGGGGCATTATCCGTATTCTTCCTTTAAAAAAGCGGGTTTCCACCCGGTGGATTACACGCCGGACAAATTTGAATACTACGGCGGCATCAGCTTTTTAAAAAGCGGCATCGTGTTTGCCGACAACATCAACACCGTCAGCCCCAACTACGCCCGCGAGGTGCAGACCGACCCCGCCATGGGTTTTGGCCTGGAAGGCCTGCTGCGTTACCGCAGCAAGAACTTCTGCGGCATCGTCAACGGGATTGACACCGAAGTGTGGGACCCGGAAATTGACCCGGTGCTGCCCATCGGCTACGACGTGAGCGAATCGGTAAAAGGCAAGCTGGCGGCCAAGCTGGCGCTCCAGCAGCAGTGCAAACTGTCGCAGGAGCCGGACAAGCCGCTTATCGGCATTGTGTCGCGCCTGGATTACCAGAAAGGGCTGGATATCGTCGTCAATTTGATTGAACGCTTAAAAGGACGCGTGCAGTTTGTGGTGCTGGGCATGGGCGACCCGATGCTGGAAAAAGCCTACCAAAGCCTGGCGCGCAATAATCCCGCCTGCGTCAGCTATAACGGCCGGCTGGACGAAGATTTGGCGCACCGCATTTACGCGGGTTCGGATATGTTTTTAATGCCGTCCCGGTTTGAGCCGTGCGGGCTGTCGCAGCTAATTGCCATGAAATACGGCTCGCTGCCGATTGTTTCCAAGGTGGGCGGCCTCGTGGATACGGTACGGGGCTACCGCGAAGGAAATGAAGAAACCGCCACGGGCTTTTTCATTGACACGTTTAACGAAAATGGCATTTACGCCACGATTGAAAAAGCGCTTTGCGTATTTAACGACCGCCAGGTGTGGACGCGCCTGGTCAAAAACGCCATGCGGCAGGATTTGTCGTGGGACAAATCGGCCCAGGCGTATTTGGAACTGTACAGAAACACTATCGTTTAGGAGAACAGACATATGAATATCCGCCGCGCGGTTTTTACCCTGTTTGCAAGCGTATTTTTAGCCGGCACCTTGTCGGCCGGGGACGTGAAGAACGTCATCTGGGTCATTGGGGACGGCATGGGCCCGGAGGCTATGGGCTTCTTTATGCAGGGCGTGCGCTACGCCAATCTGGAGGAATACCCGGAAAAAGTCTCCCACCTGGAACGCCTGATGAACGGCGGCACCTGGGGGCTGTTCTTTAACAATACGTACGACACCGTCGTTACCGATTCTGCCGCGTCGGCCACGCAAATGGCTACGGGCAAATTTTCCCGCCCGGAATTTATCGGGATGGATTACAACAGCCAGGCGGCCGAAACCCTGCTGGAAGCCGCGCGCAAACAGGGCAAAGCCGTGGGCGTAATTACCGATACCTACGTAACGGACGCGACCCCCGCCGGATTTACCGCGCACGCGCAGAACCGCAACCAGAAAATGGAAATCGCGCGCCAGCTGATTGACTTCGGGCCGGAAGTGATTTTAGGCGGCGGCTTGCAGTATTTCAATACCGGCGAAAATAAAAAATTACTGCGCGACGCCAAGAAAAAAGGCTACCGCGTGGCGTTAAATAAAAAGGATTTATCCAAAATCAAATCCGGCAAAGTGCTGGGCTTGTTTGCCGACCAGGCTATTCCGATGTCTTTGGAGCTGGATATGTACCCGCAGATACCTACATTAACGGAGCAGACCCAAAAAGCCGTGGAACTGTTAAGCAAAAACGAAAACGGTTTTGTGCTGGTGGTGGAAGCCGGCAAGATTGACTGGGCCGGCCACGCCAACGACGCGGGCGCGTGGTTCCACGAAATGAAAACGCTGGATAATTTATTGGGTTATTTAAAGTCTTACGCGGACGCCAACGGCGACACGTTAATCTACCTCAACGCCGACCACGACACCGGCCTCGGCGCGTTTACCTACCGCCATTTGGGCAAGCAAAAAGCCATGGAAAAAACCGCGCAGGGCGAAGTGCTCTACGGCGGAGACGTGGACTATGCTTCGTTTGAAACGTTCCGGCAGTTTGCCAAACAGAAACGCAGCTTGTACAATTTAGAAAAAGAACTGCAGAAAATGCCGGCGGAAAAACTGACGCCCGAATACCTGCAGGAACGCCTGACGGAAGCGATGGGCTTTGCGGTGGACATCAGCCGTTTTGAAAATCCGTCCGACGTAAGCGGCTTGTTTAAACAGTTAAACGAGTCCCGCGGGCTGGTGTGGGCTACGCCGTCGCACTCGTCGCTGCCTGTTTTAAGCGTGGCATACGGCGAAGAAGCCGATGAATTTTCCGGCGTTTACCACAATACCGACATTTTGCCGCGCATGAAAAGCGCGCTGGGCTGGAACGCCGACTAACGGAGAGGTTTATGGACGATTTCTTGGAAGAGAAAAAGCAGCCGGCCCAGGCGCCCAGGCACGTTTTCCGCCTGCACAGAAGGCTGTTTCTGTTGGTGTTTGCAGTGGCGGTGCTGCTGCAGAGCCTGGTGTTTGTGGATATGCGCCTGAAGGATTATTATAAGGAGCTGGACGGCAGTTTTAAACTGATTTTAACCGTCAGCGGCCGGGCGGACAACGCCGCGCTGGAGCAAATGGGCGAATCCTTAAACCAAAAGGCGGATATTACGGCCGTGCGTTTATTCTCTCCGCAGGACGCGCTGGAAGCCGTCAAACGCCAAAACCCGCAGCTGACCGAAGCGCTTTTGCTGATGGGCAAAAACAAAATGCCCGCGTATTTTGATTTAAAATTAAACTATAAAGCCATCAATAACATCCGCCCGTTTGTGGACAATCTGGCTACGGAATATCCGGCCCTTACGCCGCATTACAACGCCCAGCACGCCGCCCTGCTGTTCTACACCGGGCTGTGTTCCAAACTGCTTAATCTGGCGGTGATTTTTGCGCTTTTGTTATTCCTGGCGTTTATGTTTTTGGTGGAAGCGTATCCGGGCGGCCGGGGGCGCGCGCATTATGCGGGGGGCGCGGTGTCGGGCGTATTGGCGGGGCTGGCGTCGTGCGTATTTTTTGCGGTGCTGGTGTATCCCACGGGCTTTTTGGCCGAGGCCGCGGCGCAGTTTACCACGCCGGGGCGGCAGCTGTTGATGCTGGCGTTTTGCGGACTTTTCGGGTGGACCTTATCCAAATGGCAAAAATTTTAACCGTTTTTCTGGCTTTGATGGTTTGCGCTTCGCCGCTTTTTTGCGACGAAGCCGCCGACCGCAAACGTGAAATTGAAAAGCTGAAAAACGAAGCCGCGCAAAAAGAAAAAGAACTGAAAAAGTACCGCGAGCAGGAAAAGAAAATTTCCAAAGAAATTTCCGCGCTGGAGGACCAGAAGGTCCGCGCGCAGCGGCTGAAAAACAAGGTGGAGTCCGACATTACCTACGTGGAGCAGAACCTGCTGTCCATTGAGGAAAAACGCGCCGCGCTGGAGCGCAGTATGCCTATGTGGCAGGGCGTGGTGGAAGAAGAACTGGAGCGTTATTACTTTACGCCTTCCTGCGCGTATTGCCCGGGCGGATACAGCCTGGAGCAGGATATTTTCGTCAACCGGATGGTTACGCACAAGGCCGCGTTTGCCGCCGAACTTAAAAAAGAAAACCAAGAGGCCAAAGAGCGCATTCATTCCTTTGAAGAACGCAACCGCCGGCTGTTGGAGCAAAGCTCTAAAATCAAGGAAGAACAGGCGATTATTTCGCAGTCTTTTAACAAAAAACAAAAAGATTTGGACGTTACCAAACGCAAAGCCGACGCCGTGCGCAGGGAAATTAACGAACTGAACAAATCGGCGGCGGAGCTGAACAATTTGCTGGCTTCGTTTGAGCGCAAGCGCAAAGCGGCGGACGCGAAAAAAGCGGCCGCTTCCAAAACGCCGGCGAAAAAGACGGGCACCGGCCCCAAGATTGACGCGGCGCGCAAATCGCTGCCGTGGCCGGTGGAGGGGAAAGTCATCAGCAAATTCGGCAAAGAGTACCGCGCGGATCTCAATACCTGGATTTTCCGCGACGGCATTAAAATCGCCGCCAAATCCGGCGAGCCGGTGCGCAGCGCCGAAGCCGGCAGCGTGATTTACGCCGGGCCGTTCCGCTCGTACGGCAACGTGGTGATTGTGGACCACAACAAAGGCTTCTTTACGATTTACGGATTTATAAAAGAAATTAGCGTCAGCGTGGGCGATAAACTGCCCCAGCAGGGCGTGCTGGGCACGGCGGGGCGGGATACGCAGTCCTCCTCCGGCACGGGCCAGAGTGCGGTGTATTTTGAAATCCGCCAGGGCACCACGGCGGTGGACCCGCTGGAGTGGCTGAAATAACGATTTAAGAGGGATACTATGAAATCAAAAAAATTGAGCCGTTACGCCGTTTTAGCGGCGGTGTTGTTTTTTGTGGGGACGCTGTTTCCGTACGCTTACGCGGCGGCGGACAACAGCCTTAAACAGCTGCGCACGTTTGTGGACGTGCTGGAGTTTGTAAAAGAAAACTATGTGGAAACGACCGACACCGACAAACTGATTTCCGGCGCCATCAAAGGCGTGGTAAACGAACTGGACGATTTTTCCCAATACCTGGATCCGAAAGATTATAAAGATTTAAAAAACGACACCCGGGGCGACTTCGGCGGCCTGGGGATGCGCTTGCAGATGGTGGACGGCTTTGTAACCGTCATGACGCCCATGCCGGGCACGCCGGCGTTTAAGGCGGGCGTGATGCCGGGCGACCGCATTCTGTTTGTGGACGATAAAGACCTGGCCGGTATGCGCCTGGATGACGCGGTGGAGCTTATGCGCGGGCCGGTGGGCAGCAAAGTCAAAATCACCATCAGCCGCAAAGGCGAAAAGGACGCTTATAAAAACCTGCCGGACTTCCATTTTAAACGCGAACGGATTGTGCCCGAAGTGGTGTACCACCGGATGCTGCCGAATAAGGTGGGCTACCTTTATATGGTGGATTTTTCCGGCCACAGCACCGAAGAAGTCAAAAAGGCGCTGGCGGACCTGCGCAAACAGGGGATGCAGTCCCTGGTGCTGGATTTGCGTTTTAACCCCGGCGGCCTGTTAACCGGGGCGGTGGACATTTCCAAACTGTTTTTGGGGCCGGATGAAATGATTGTCTACACCCAGGGCAGAAAGCCGGAGTATTATCAGGAATTTAAAACTTCCGCCAAGCCCGAATACCCGGACGTGCCGATGGCCGTGCTGGTGAACCAGGGTTCGGCGAGCGCGAGCGAAATCGTCTCCGGCGCGTTGCAGGACAACAAGCGCGCGTTTGTGGTCGGCCAGCGCACTTTCGGCAAAGCCAGCGTGCAGCAGGTGCTGCCGCTTTCCGGCGGCGCGGGCCTGCGCCTGACGATTGCCAAATACTACACGCCTTCGGGCCGCCTGATTCAGCGCGACTACCGCGACAAATCCAAAGCCGACGAGGGCGGCATCCTGCCGGATGTGGAAATAATCGTTCCCGCCGACGAGGAAGCCAAAGTATTTATGCAGTACAACAACATCGTGCATACGCCGGGCCAAAAAGCCCCCGTCGTGGAATTTAAAGAGAAAGACCCGGTGCTGGATAAAGCCGTGGAAATCCTGACCGGCAAAATTACGCTGGAAGACGCCAAGGCCCAATCCCAAAAAGAAGCCGCGGCGCGCAAAGCCGCCAAAGACGGCAAAAACAACAAAGCCGCCGCCCAAACAGAGGCGGAAAACTAATTTATGAAGAAAGATTTTACCATTTTGGGCATTGAATCTACGTGCGACGAAACCTCCGCCGCCCTGTTAAAAGGCGGCCGGGAAATCGTTACGAACGTGATTTATTCCCAAATTGACGAACATAAAAAATACCACGGCGTCGTGCCCGAACTGGCCAGCCGCGCGCACGCGGCCAAAATCGCCACCGTGGTAAACGAAGCGCTGGGAAATCACCCCGTGGACTGTATTGCTTTTGCCAGCGGCCCCGGCCTGCCCGGCGGGCTGATGGTGGGGCGCGTGGCGGCGGAGACCCTTGCAAATTTTAAAAAAGTGCCTATACTAGGAGTAAACCACCTGGAGGGGCACATCTTTGCCTGCGATTTTGAAGGCTCCGCGGTAAAGAACCGGCTGGAGTTCCCCCTGGTGGCTTTGGTCGTTTCGGGGGGGCATACCGAGCTGTGGTACGTCAAAGGCTACGGGGAGTATAAAGTCCTCGGCAAGACGCGCGACGACGCCGCCGGCGAAGCGTTTGACAAGGTGGCCAAACTGCTGGGGCTGGCTTACCCGGGCGGGCCGCAGGTTTCCAGGCAGGCGCTTTCGGGCCGGCGGGACGCAATTCATTTTCCGCGTCCGCTGATGCCCGGCACGTGGGAATTTTCGTTCAGCGGCATTAAGACCGCGGTCAGCTATTATTTGCGCGACCATAAAGATTTCAGCATTCCCGACGTGTGCGCCAGTTTTGAAGAAGCCATGGTGGAAACCCTGGTGACCAAAACGCTCCTGGCCGCCAAAAAGTATAAGGTGCGCCATATTGCCGTGGGGGGCGGCGTGGCTGCCAATACGCTGCTGCGCGAACGGATGCAGAGCAAAGCCGCCGGGGCCGGCATAGAGGTGCATTTTGTGGAGCGTAAACTGTCCTCGGACAATGCCGCCATGATTGCGCTGGCCGCTTATAAAAAATTGGAGCACGCCGAAAAAACCGGCAAGCCGATTAAGAAAAATATAGACATTAATCCCAATATGAAAGTGCGCAGCTGGGATTAACAAGGAGTTTCAATGATTTTGTGGGCTATGCCCGATTCGGGCGATAAAACCAAAGAGGATTATTCCTCATTCGTCTCGCTCTTTAAGAAGGAAAACCCGTCTGTGGACGTTACCGTGCGCGTGTTTACGCGCAACGTGCTTTGGCGGCGGATGTTTACCATTAAACATCCGACTCACGAAGAAGAAATTCCGGATTTGATTCAGGTTCCGCATTACTGGACCGCGCTCTTGGTGCGCGAAGGCGTGGCGGAAAACCTTTCGGAGCTGGATCCGGGCCTTTCGCTTTCCAGCTGTCTCGTGCCGCTAAAAGCCCACTGCTACCAGCCCGGCACCAAAGACATTTACTCCTACCCCTGGTGGTTTGATTTAAGCGCGCTCCACTACCGGGCCGACCATTTAAAACTGGTTACTTCCAAGCCGGAACACGATTTGGCCACCTGGGACGGGCTGTTAACCGTCTGCGAGGCGCTGCGCGAAAAATTCAAAGACACACCCGGCTATTACCCCATGCAAAACAGCGACTGGCGCGGCTCGCTTTCCGTGCGCAACGCCCTTCCGTGCATTTGGGGCAGAGGGGGGGATTTGCTGTCGGCCGATTTGGGCACCACGCTCGTGGGTACGCAGGCGTTTAAAGAAGGCATACGCGACTACGTCAACCTCGCGCTCAAAAACTATATGCCCATCCTGCGCGAGCGCGGCTCGCTGGGGACGGTGGTCTCCGGCAAAGCCAGTATGATGATTTCCCGCAAGCAGGGCGTAAGCACCTTTAACGCGCGCCGGGGCATCCGCGTGCGCACCCTGCCGGTGCCGACCACGGGGAACACGTACTATTCCTACCTGTCGGGGATGAACCTGTTTATTAATAAACTTTCCAAAGATAAAAAGAACGCGTTAAAATTCATCAAGTTCTGCGCCCGGCCGGACAACCAGCTGCGCTACGCGGCGATGATAGACGCCTTTCCGGCGTTTGAAGACGCGTTTGAACAATTTATTTTCTCCTCCACCCAGCGTTTGCAGACGTACAGCAACATCCTGGCTTCCGCGCGCACCCTGCCCAATATTACCGTTACGGGTACGATTATGGAAATTTTAAAACGCATCCTGGCGGTCTGCGCCACGCAAATCGTGGAAGAACGGTTTACGCAGGCCTCTTTGGACCGGGAGCTGGACCTCGCCGCCAAAGAAATTGAATACCTGCTGTCCATTTACGAGGGCTAGCTTATGTTTGACAAAAAATCCTATACGCTTTATAAATTCCACAAACAGCTGAACCAATCGTTCCAAAATAAGCGCGAACTGCTGGAATGCGCCCTGCCGGCTTTGCGGGATTTGTTTAAGCTGGACCGCGTGTATTTTTTTGACTGGCAGCAGGAGCGCGCGCTGCTGTCTTTGCGGATGATGTGCAAAAAAGAATACTGTATGGATATGCAGGAAGACATTTCCGTCTTAAACGAACCGGTGTTTTTAAAGCAGCTGCTGCAAACCGGCATTACGGAAACGACCGATTTAAGCTATCCCGCCATTTATATGCTGGTGCGCTGGGAACGCCCGAGCGTGGAACTAAAAGCGGGGGAAGTGCACAATTATATGCAGGAGAAAGTGGGCGTGCTGCGCCTGGAACGCTTCCGCAAAAACCGCGTGTTTACGAGCGAGGAAAAGGAACTGATTAAAGCGCTGGGGCTGGAAATTTCCCACAACCTGCGCAATACGGAAATTGACCAGGCCAAAAACCAGCGTCTTAACGTATCCACGGCGCTGAACGATTTATCCACCATTTTCGCTTCGTCTTTACGGTTGAACGACGGCCTGGAACTCATTTTAAAAGGCGTGCAGAAATACTTCCGCTTTGACCGCGTGCGCCTGTATCTGACCGATTCGGAAGGGAGCAAAATCAAATCCGTGCTGGGGGCGGACATCTCCGGCAAGGTAACCCAGCAGGACGGAAAGACGCTTGCGGAAGGGGAGGAAAACCTGCTGCGCGAAGTGTTTGATTCTTCCGCCACCTACCGCTCCACCCGCAGCGTAATTTATATTCCGCTTAAAGTACAGCGCACCAAAGTGGGTTTTTTGGCGTTTGACAATATCCTCTCCCGCCGCCGCATCGGGTATATGGATTTTATTTCGCTTCAGCAGTTTGCCTCGCAGATGGCCCTGGCCATTGACAACGCGCGCCTGTTTGAACGCGTGCAGGAGCTTTCCAACTACGACGAGCTGACCAAACTGCCCGTCCGCCGTTACTTTAACGAAAAATTTGCCGAAGAAATCTACCGCTCCAAACGTTTTGATTTGACGATGTCCCTTATTATTATGGATATAGATTGGTTCAAACAAATCAACGACGGCTACGGCCACCAAATCGGCGACTGGGCGTTAAAAGAAGTAAGCCGCGTGATTCGCACCAGCCTGCGCCAGACCGACGTGCCCTGCCGCTTCGGCGGGGACGAAATGGTGATTATGCTCCCGCGCACCAACGGCGAAGAAGCGAAAATCATCGCCAAGCGGTTAAAAGACCGTATCGGCGCCATTACCCTGCCGGACCGCTACACCGAAGGCAAAGCCGTACACCTGAGCGTAAGCCAGGGCATTTCCTCCTTTCCTTTTGACGGGCAGACGCCCGAAGCCCTGGTGGAAAAGGCCGACAAAGCCCTCTACGTAGTCAAGCAAAACGGGCGCGGCAGCTTTGCCGTATACCGCGAAGTGGCCGAACAAGCCGCCGCGTAACCGGACGCGATTTTGCGTTTGCATTTTTGCATGCCGCGGGATTACCGCGCGGTAAGACGGAAAAATTTCCAAAAAACAGTTGACAACTAGCGCAAAAGTTGCAAAAATTTAAGAGTATTATGTCGGCGTCTGTTTATATTTATAACCAGTCGCCTTCTTGCGTGCATTTATTCGGAGCGCAAAAGATTTGTAAAAACTTAAATTTTGAGAAGGGAAATTGGTCCCCCAAATGGATACTTACACAATGAATAAAATCAAAAGTTTACTTCGGGTTTTCCTGGGTAGAACGGTGCTTTGCGCCGTTTTAACCGCGTTGTTCGTCGCGGCGTCCGCGCCGCTGTTCGCCCAGCGGGCAGACGTTCGTTACGCCGGGGTATTTTATAATAATGGCGGTACTACTTTGAAAAACCAGTATTGCGATTGGAGCAATGCCTCTGGAGGTGGTTACAGCATTACGGTCTCAAAAACTGGAGACGCCAACCGTAGTTTTGTGGATGGGCTTACACCGCCATCAGGTAATATGGATAATGTAAACGATCCGTGGGTAACTTCCGCTTTAATTGAATACGATCAACCCTATCCCGCAACGACTCAGGCTAACAACTATCCAAACCATTGTTTGGCTTTGTGTATGAATGTGGTTTGCACCAACAAACCTATGTCGCAAAGTACTTATTCTATTGCATTCCCGTTACAGAACATCAATTTTGACATTGTTAAATACTATAACGGTAAAAATATTTATAATGCGGAAGAAACCCCTGCTATTCGTACCATTGCTTTATATCCGGATACGGAAAGTGGCAATGCCAAATGCGGGTCTTATCATTGTCCTGGTGCGGCCGATTCCGGCTATGTTTGCCCGGCTCCAGAATATGAACTGGTTAATGGTACATGCTATAAATTTGGAACGAGCACCACAACGGCATCTTCCAATTGTGGTGTAGGGGTAGATCTTGAGGATGCATGCCCGAACAAAACTTGTCCTTGGGTGATTTTTAATAATGATGGTACGCGGTCTAATCAGGAAATTCCTTTCTGTGCCGCGTGGGACGGCTCGTACGAAATTGCGGGCGAGTTCGGCAAGTCTAACGGCAATTTTGCTTTCCGCGCCACCGTGGCAACGGACTTTCCGGGCGACAACATCATTACCGACAAAATTGAATTTAACTCCACTATTGCTTACCCGGGTGAAAACCAAATTCCGATACAGGTGGACGTAACCAACGTACATACCGTACGCAGTACGCCTACCGTGGTGGGTAACATTACGGCCGTGTCCGCCCAACCGTATACCTTTGCGTATCGTCTGAGCAAAGATTCGGATGTTCGCATTGCTATTTTAGACGCTTCCAACGGAGACAATATAGAATATGGTGCCTCTAATGACGGCGATCCGATTACGGGGGCGACGCAGATTGTGCGCACGCTGGTGGATTGGCAGCCCCGCGTCGGCGAAGGTATGAAAGGGACGGACAAAGATACCCAAATTGTGGAATTTGACTCGTGGGACGGCCGCAACGACAACGGCCTCCTGCTTCCTGCGGGCAACTATATTGCGGCCATTCAGGCCAAGGCGCAAGACGAATGGCCGGGGGTGGATTTCTCCCGCGCCGTTACGCGCCAGGTGTCTTTGGATCCCTTAAAACTGACGGATATTGTAGCCACCGGCCTGAACAAAAAGTCCACGGCTTACGCTTCTATTAACTATGTACCGACCGAAGCGTCCAAAGTGTATTGGGAAATTTACACGCCCGGAACCAGCTTTAACAAAGCTGATTCTTCCGGCGCGATGCTGACTGATTCTTCTAAACCGACGGGTACTGGCCCGACTCCGGTTGGCGGCACGCTGGTGTACCGCTCCGAAGAAGATCGCACGGCCCGTATGAACTTTACCTCCAAATGGGATGGTTTGTGCGGTGTGGCGGCCGGCTGCACGCGCACCTACGCCCAGAACGAGACTAAATCCGACGGCACCAAGTGTGATACGGCGACCTGTACCGAAACTTTTGCCTATGGTGCGCCAATGCCGGACGGCAATTATGTGTATGTGCTGTGGGCGGAAATCCCGTATAACGGCAAATATGTAAATGCGGTGGGCGGTAACGGCACGCCTGCGTTTACGTCTAACGGTACTTGCTCCGGCTCGGGACTTGAAATCAACAACCAGTGCTTTACGGGCGTCAAGACGCTGAACTATTCCACCGGCCAGATTGCTGTTGAACGCGGCATGGTGGACATCACCATCCAGCCCGTCAGCTACGCCACCGTGGGTTCCAGCCCGACGGCGTACGGTTTGGATCCGTTCATCTTTAAATACTCCATCGTGCGCGACGCGACCGTCATCGCGCGGGTGGAAAACTCCGCCGGCGTACCGGTGAAACATTTAACGCCCGAAGAAGGCATCACGCAGGTTGCCCAGCAGCTTAACACGCTGTCGTGGGACGGCCGCGATGACCAGGGCCGTATGGTAACGCCCGGCACCTATATGTTTACGGTGCAAACCAAAGACGCTATGTTCCCCGCGGTAACGAACAAGGCTTCCGCCGTGTTCCCCGTGGATATGTACCGCGTGGTGGACGTTTCCACCACCGACGTATACGGAGACAGCGAGGCCAAGGCCACCATTTCCTATTACCTGTCCAAAGCGATGAACGTACAGGTGAACATATATAATAAGGATGTGGTCATCCCCGCGTATAATTCTACTGCCGGCGATTATAATGACTATACGGTTCTGTCTTCCCAATACGCTACGGGCTATACCAACAACCTGGCCTCGGTGCCCGTGTATGAAGCGGGCAGCGCCACGCCGCTGGCTACGCTTACCAATGTGTCGCTGGGCAGCGTTACCACGCTGACGGGTACGGCCAACCCCTATACCCGCGATACCGTAACGGTTACCGAAAACCAAAATTATGTAGCCGGTTCTGCCGTGCCCGGAGAGGAACAATATTACGTTACGCTCACACGCGAAAGCGTCAACGTGCAGACCAACACGACTACCACCTGGCCGCCCCGTATCTGCGATAAAACGACTGACGCAGATATCTTTATCGGCAACTATGTGGACCCGGCCAAAGTAACCTCGGACCATGCGTGTATCTATGTGAACGATACGACTTTCACGAACTATCCCACTACGGCGGCCCAAGCCGCTTCCGGCGTGGTGGATGTACGCTTGCAGCCGGTAAAAACCTTTGACCGCTCCTCCACCAAAGTGGGCGACGGTATGCAGATTACCGAAGAATGGGACGCGCTGTACTTCTACAACCCGACCCCGTCTTCCGAACGCCACACGGCGGCTGAAATTGCCAAATGCACCGGCGCGACCAATTTGAACCAGTGCCCGTACGAAATGGTGCCGGACGGACAGTATCCGTTCTTCATATCCGCCCGCTCCGATGAAGCGTTCAACCGCTACTATGCCAACGGCGGCGAAACGATTGCGGGCGGCGGCACGGGTACCTATTTGGCCGGCGCTCCGTTTAAAACGGCGGACGAAGTGCTCCAGCAGGATTACCTGTACGCGACGGAAAAACCCGTCAGCAAGATTAACGTAACCCGCGGCCCGGTGTACTTCCTGGACGGTTCCACCGTGGTGTTCCCGAACGCTCCGCAGCTGTTTAATGCGTCGACCGGCCCGGTGTTTATCCCGCCGTACGAAATCAACTTTGCGGTGTCTCGCGCTTCCACCGTGGAAGTAGCCATTGTAGCCCTGAAGCCCAATATGTGCTACGATACCACCGGCAACCTGACCGGCCGCAACGCTTTGGCGGGCGCGGTATGCAAATACCTGTCCACCATGACGATTGCCAACACCAGCAATTTTGACCCGAACGTTACGCGCAAAATCTATTGGGACGGTACGGACAATAACGGTATTTACGTCAAACCCGGCGGGTATGAGGTGCGTTTGACTGCCAAAAACTACCCCGATCCGGGCCTGTACCAGGAAACGGTCAAGAGCATTCCCTTAAACGCTGACCTGTTAAAAGTGTTTGACCTCTTGGAAGCGGACGGCTATGCGCTCAGCCAGCGCGGCACGGATATGAAAATTGGTTATCAGATTTCCGTTCCGATGAAAGTGGCCATCCAAATCTTCAAGCCGGGTACGACGATTTACGATTACCAGAAAGGCACCCTGCGCAACCCGACCACGGGTACGGAAGTGAAAGACATCCACGAAGTGCTTGTAAAAGCCATTGTGGGCATCCGCCCCGCCACCACGCTGATTGAAGAACTGTGGGACGGCCGCGACTATGCGCAGCAGGAAGTGCCGGACGGAACCTATCCGTTCCGCTTCGTAACGGCGCTCAATTCGTCCGATATTGACAGCGTAACCGGCGAAATCCTGGGCGGCGATGACGCCAGCTCCACGCCGACCGACTGGAGCATTGACAAAGTGGCCGACACCTACGAATACCAGAACCTGCATAAGGCGACGGTGGCCATCGGCGACGGACGCTTCGTCTGCGAGGACTGGGAGAAAACGGTGTTCTTCTATCCGAACCCGCTCAGAAACGCCTCCAAAGGTACGCTGGAAATTACCAAGATGCCGGTGCCGGGCACCGTGTCCATCAAATACTTCAACCTGGCGGGCGACCTGGTGCGCGACAGCAACTATACCTGCGTGGACGCCAACAACTACCAGGTTACGATGGGCGGCAGCCTGAGCTTTAACCCGGATAATACGCCGGAAGGCTCCACCAAGCTGGATGAGGAAGGCCTCGCCGCTTTCCCCAATATCCGCAACGCGGCCCTGCGCTGCAAGTGGGACCGCACGAACCAGCACGGCAAGAAAGTGGCCCGCGGCGTGTACTTCGGCCTGGTGGACTTTAAAGCCCAGAACGGCCGCGAACACTGCCAGAAAGTAGTCAAGATTTTGGTGCCGTAAAACCCTGCGGGGGGCCTAAAAAGCCCCCCGGGGGGTTGCAAGTAAAAGCCGTAATTTGTACGGGCCCCGCAGGGCCTGAACCCAAGGAAAAATGTCCGGCGTGCCCGGCAAATAAAATTGATTTATGAATATAAGATTAAAAGTTTTAATTGCTTGTTTAACGGTTGGTCTTGTCAGCGCGAATGCGTCTGCGGCGTCTATTGATTCAAACGCCGGTACCAGCGCGAGCGCGTTCTTAAAGATTAACGCCGGCTCCCCCAGAGCCCAGGCCTTAGGCAATGCCTATGTGTCCATCGCCGACGGCCCGGAAGCGCTTTTCTGGAACCCCGCCGGGGCGGCTTCGGCCACCACGCGCGAGCTTCAGTTCTCGTATTTGGATTATTTGCAGGGTTACAAAGCCCGCACGCTGGCGTATTTGCAGCCTATCGGCAAAACGATTATCGGCGTAACGGTAAACTATATGGATATGGACGGGTTTGATTTCCGCGGCGAATACGGCGAACAGCAGCCGGAAGTGGGCGTACCCGTGCAGAACTTTGTGGGCAGTCTGTCCGTGGCGCGCGGTTTCTTTGACCAGAAACTGCAAATCGGCGGTACGGCCAAGTATATCAGCGAAAAGCTGGATACGGATCATTACGACAACGTCGGTTTTGACGTAGGCGCAAAACTGCGCCTGGTCAACTGGCTGGGGCTGGGCGGCGCGCTGGTCAATATCGGCGACAAAGAAGAAATGCCGCGCGGCCTGCGCCTGGGTGCGGACTTGAACACCCGCTACTTTACGCTTTCCGGCGAATATATGAAATACCGCGACGACAAAGCCCGCTACGGCGTGGGGTTGGAAATCCATATCCCCGAAGACCTGTTGCAGGTGGCCCGCTTTGATTTGCGCGTAGGTTACTATACCCGCGAAAACACCGGCACGAACGAGAAAGATTCGTGGGTGGGCGATTTGGGCCTGGCGGAAACGTCTAAAGTTTCCTTCGGCTTCGGCATTTACAGCTCGGAACTGTTCGGTTACGGCGCGTCTATTGACTACGCGGTAACGCCGTTCGGCGCGCTGGGCACGTCGCAGCAGATTGCGCTGGCGATTCAATTTTAATGTATGATAAACGGAGACGGAAAGAAAAAATTACTTAATAAAAAAGGCCAGACCGCGGTGGAATATATCGTAACGGCGGCGGGGCTCTTTACGGCGATTATTTCTTTTTACGTACTCTATTCCCATTTGGTGCCGCAGCAGTTTGACCAGGGAGCGAAAGTAATTTTGTCGGAATACGACGCAGGAAGATAGTTTTAAAAAAATCAGGAGGACTTATATGAAGTTTATCGTTGCTTTGCAGAACAAAATGGACGCCTTGAAAGCGCAGGCTTTGGGGTGTCTGAAGAAAAAAGAAGGCCAGAACACGATTGAATACGTGCTGATGCTCGTAGTGGTCGTGGGCGTGGCCGGTTTGGCCGGCGTGCTGATTAAGAAATTTATGCCTGATTTGTTTGAACAGGTTAAAGGCAAAATCACCGGCAGCATGAACGAAATGTAATTTGAGGCCGTATGAACAAATTTCGTAGGAAGTGTGGCGGGCAGGTTACCGCGGAGCTGATGCTGATTTTGCCGGTGTTCATGTTGATGATTTTTTTCGTCCTTGAATACGGCAACATCGCCTACCACACGATTATCGCCAACCACGCTTCCTATGAGTTTGCCCGCATCGGTTCGCTGGTGGCCGTTAAAAAGCCCAGCGGCCGGCCGGACAGAACGATTATCACGCAGAAGATTAACCAGGCCAAGCAGAAGGTGTTTGGCTCCAAAGCGGGCGGCATCGGCGTAAGCGTAAAAGTGGAAACCACCGGCACCGACCCGATGTATAAAAGACACCGTCACGAGGACGTTGTCGTAACGGTAAACTATCCCGTGCGGCTCATTTTTCCGGGCACCAGCTTTGTGCTGGCCAGCGAGCCCCGCCGGGAGGGTATCCGCCGGATTAAGGCCGTTACCCGGATGCCGGTTGAAAAAGCCTATCTGAGTTCGGATAGCAAATAGATTTGACTTGTTAAATTTAAAAGCTGTTTTTAAGGAGACTAAATGAAAAAAGGAATCTTTCTTCCGTTGGTGGTGGCCATTTTGGCGGCCATCGTATACGCGATGATTGTCAGCAGCGCGGAGAAAAAGCTCAACGCGTCCAAGAACATCAAACAGGTGTTCGTGCCCGTGCGCGATATTAAAGAGCGCGAAGTAATCAAGCGCGACTTTATCAAACCCGTGCCGGTGCCGGCCGCGTATTTGCAGAAGGATGCTTTCACCTACACGACGGACGCCGATTTTAAGGCGATTGAAAACGCCGTGGCGCGCATCCAGATTCCCAAAGGCAACCAGATTTCCAAGTATGCCATCACCTCGCTGTCTCCCGAGGCCGGCCTGTCCAGCAAAATCCCGGTGCAAATGAGAGGTTTTATCATCAACGTGCCGATTGCCACCGCCAGCATGATTAAGCCCGATGACAACATTGACGTGCTTCTTACCTTTGAAGCCGTCATGAAAAGCGGCACCCGCCAGAAAGTAACCGTAACGCTCCTGCAGAACGTAAAAGTGCTGGGCGTCGGGTCGGACCTGGGGCAGGGACTGGACGCCAAGGCCGCCAACGCGATGAAGAGCAAAGAAGAAGACGCCGCGGCGTATTCGGACAGTTCGGCCCTGTCTTTGGCGCTTTCCCCGCGTGACGCGCAGTATTTGGCGCTTGCGCAGTCGGAAGGCGACGTTTCCGTCATTCTGCGCTCGCACGGCGACGTAACCAACTACTTGATGGAAATCGCGACCTTTGAGAAATTATTTCAATAACGAACAGGACAAATATGACGAATAAAAAGTTTATAGCTAACGTATCACTCGCGGTATTACTTTTAAGCGTGCTGCTGCCGTCCTGCGCCTTTGCCAAAAAGACGCGGCTGGTGGCCGTCAGCGCCGACGTGGTGGAAATCAGCGGTACCATGCAGAGCGTAAAGGGCTTCTCGTGGAACCAGCTCTTTGATTTTGAAGAAGCGACCATTCCCGGCATTTTGTCCCTGGGCGAATTTGAACGCAAAACGGCCGTTACCACGCGTCTTCGCTTGATGGAGACGGAAGGCCGCGCGCAGGTGCTTTCCAACCCCAAAATCGTAACTTCTTCGGGCAACAGCGCGAAGATTACGGTCGGCGGTAAAATCCCGATACCGATTGTAAACAACCAGGGCGTGGGCTCGCAGCTGGAAGAGTACGGCATTCTGCTTAACGTGCTGCCCACGATTATTCCCGAACGCAACAACATCATTGATTTGCAGGTGCAGCTGTCCGTCTCTACGGTGGACTATTCCAGAACCGTCGTTATCGGTACGGCCACCGCGCCCTCTTTCACCAACCGCGACGTGGAAACCCACGTGGAAATCAACAGCGGCGAAACGCTGGTCATCGGCGGGCTGAAAAGCAGCGCGCGCAACGTGTCCGAAGACCGCGTGCCCTTCCTGGGCCGCATTCCGCTTATCGGGCTTTTGTTTAAAAACAAAGACGTAACGGAAGAACAGCGCTCTTTGTTCCTGTTCATTACGGTTGAAATTGTGGAATAATTTTTATGGCAGAAGAAAACGAACCCCAAAGATCCGAAGCTAAAATCATCGCGTTTTCCGGCCCGAAAGAAGGCGCCGGAAAGACGACCTTGGTGCTGAACCTGGCCTTGGGCTGGGCGGGCATCCAAAAGCGTCCGGTGCTGATTGTGCCGCTGGACCCTTTGGCGCGCCAGGAGCACAGCTTTTATCTGGATATTAAAAAGCCGGTCAGCGTATCGGATATTTTAAGAACGCTGGGCAATACCTCTATTGCCGTGGTGGGGGGGCTTCTGCGCGGTAAAATTTCCATGTCCCAGTGGGGCGTGGGCGTGCTGCCGCTGGGCAATACCCGCGCGCAGGTGGCTTCCATCAGCCCGAAAATTTTGATTCCCATTTTGTCCCGCCTTTCCCAGACGTTTGACATCTTTCTGGACGTGGATTCCAGCTTCCCGATGCAGGCGTTTTCGTTTGACATCGCCGACAAGGTGTTCTGGGTTTCCCAGGCCACCCGCACGCATTTAAATTCCACCGTACAGCTTTTTAACGATTATAAAGAACAGCGCTACCCGATGGACCGCGTCAGCGTTATCTGCAACGCCTATGATACGCCCGGCTCCATTCCCTACGAAGAAGTGGAACGCTTTTATTCTTCCCTGGGCCGCGAAATTGACGTGTTCCTGCCCTGGGACGAAGACGTGATGGCCACCTCCAACCGCAAAGAAGTGGAAATCATCACGAACCCGCAGTCCGAATGGGTCAAAGGGCTGCGCCTGGTGCTGGCGAAAATACGCGATTTAAAATCGGCCCCCAAAGACTGGGTCGCCTCCGTGTCGGATGAAGAATTTACCCAGGCCGCCAAAGAAATTTGGAGCCCGGTGCTGTTTGACGACGGTAAAACCGGCACGACGGCGGACCACGTGGCCGCCCCCGGACAGGAAGACGAAAGCGCCAAAACGAAAATGTCTTTCTGGGACGATTTAAAACAGAAAATCCACAAAGAAGTGGTGCACACGCTGGAAATTGAACACATTGTGGTGAGCGACGAAAGCTCCGCCAGCGAACAGACGCGCAAACGCGTGGCCGCCATTGTGGACGATATTTTGCAGAAACAGCCGAACCTGCAGTTCTCGCGCGACCAGCGCACGCGCTTCTCGTCCGAACTGCTGGACGAAATTTTGGGTTTGGGTCCGCTGGAAGTCTTAATGCGCGACCCGGCCGTTACCGAAATCATGGTCAACGCCTTTGACAAGATTTTTATTGAACAAAAAGGTAAATTGACTTTAACCAAATACAAATTCCGCAACAACGAACAAGTGGTGCAGGTAATTAAACGCATCGTGGCGCCGCTGGGCCGCCGTATTGACGAATCCGTCCCGCTCGTGGACGCCCGTTTGAAAGACGGTTCCCGCGTAAACGCCATCATCGCGCCGCTGGCGGTGTCCGGGCCTACGCTCACCATCCGCCGCTTCTCGGCCAAGCCGTTCGGGCCGGAAGATTACTACCGTTTCGGCACCATCAGCCCGGAGTGTATGGCGTTTATTGAAAAATGCGTGCGCATCCGCAAAAACATTATTGTCTGCGGCGGTACCGGTACTGGTAAAACCACGTTTTTAAACGCCATTTCCGGCTATATTTCCAATAACGAGCGTATCATTACGGTGGAAGATACCGCGGAACTTCGTTTGCAGCAGCCGCACTGGGTGTCTTTGGAAAGCCGTCCGCCAAACGTGGAAGGCAAAGGCGCCGTAACGATTCAGGACCTCGTAAAAAACTGCTTGCGTATGCGTCCCGACCGCATTGTGGTCGGTGAGTGCCGCGGCGGCGAAGCGCTGGATATGTTGCAGGCCATGAACACCGGTCACGAAGGTTCGCTGACCACCATTCACGCCAACACGCCGCGTGACGGGCTGTCCCGCTTGGAAGCCATGTGCATGCAGACGGGGGCCGATTTGCCGATTTTCGCCATCCGCGAAATGATTTCTTCGGCCGTTAACATGATTGTGCAGCTGTCCCGTTTTTCGGACGGTTCCAGAAAGGTAACTTATATTACCGAAATGCACGGCCAGAAAGATGGTGAAATCCAATCCACCGACCTGTTCCGCTATGTGCAGACGGGCGTGGACGAAAACGGCAAAGTGCAGGGGATGTTCGCCCCTACGGGCCATCTTCCCACGTTCTTTGACGATTTTGCGGCCAAAGGCCAGCCGGTGGATAAAGACGTTTTCCTGAAGGGAGCCGTTCCTCTTGACGCCAACGGCGAGCCCGATTTAAAAGCCGTACAGCGTATGCAGCAGGCGGCGGGGAATACCATTCCTCCCGCTCCGCCCGCCGCGCCTTCAAAGGCTTGATTTTACAATGTTTGGGACAAGGTTTGATATGACGAAAAAAGTTCACGTTTTTCTGTTGGGCGTTTTGTGTCTGGCGGTGTTTGCCGCGCCGCAGGGCTTGGAAGCCCGCGCGCTGGGCAAGCAGGACCGCGCGCGCATTCAGTGCGCCCAGGAAAAAATGCGTATTCTGGCGGAATTTTTTGACGTGAATCTTCCGGCGGATAAGAAAGTCTACACGCTGCCGCAGGTGTGCGGCGCGTCGGCCGGGCGGAAAGTTACCATGCCCAAGTGGTTTGCCGACGAACTCGCGCGTATGGACAAAAATAAAGTCGTCTATGTCCCGAACGAAGGCACATACAGCGAGGTGGACTTGTGGCGCCAGGCGTTTTCCAACGTGTATTTGTATTTGGACCGCGCCGACAAATCGCTTGATCCCAGCCAGCCCGTAGTGCTTGAACAGCTTTCGCGCGGCTTTGTGGGCAACCGCATCAATTTGATGGCCACGCTGGACCGCCTGAATAAAGACTTGCTGCGCGGCCAGCAGCTGCTGATTATGAAAGACAGTATGGAAGGGCGTGCGCGTTCCATGCTTTCCACCTTTGAATTAATTAATAACGAATTTTTCAGCACGATTGAGTCCTTTTCCAGCGGCATTTCCCAGCGCGAAAACAAATACCGCCAGTCCGTCATGGCGGTGGTGGTGCTGTCCAACCACCTGTTCTCGCAGTTTATGGGCACGCCGATTCCCGTTTATCCGCCCAAACCGGATATTTACAAAACCACCACGGCGGACCGTCTGGTCAGCCTGATTTTGATTGTGCTGGGTTCCGCTTTGGCCGGGCTGGCGGTGTATCTGCTGCTTGAAAACAAGCGCGAAAATATCCTGCATATGGTGGCGGAATATAAAGAAAAAAGCCTGGTGTGGGCGGAAGATTTCAACCGCCAGTTCGTTACCATTGATATTAAATACATCGTTTTCGGCACCGTGGGGCTGTTTGCCGTCGCCGGCCTGCTGATGGGGCTGATGGCGGGGGGCTTTTTGGGCGTGTTCCTGTTCCTGCTCGTGGTGTTTATGGGCGGCGTAATCAGCATTCGTATGCCCGCCGCCGTGCTGGACGCGCTTAAAAAGAGCCGCGGCAAGCGCATCAACAACCAGCTGATGGACTCGCTGATTCTGCTTTCCAACTCGCTGCGTTCGGGCATGGATATCGTGCAGGGGTTTGAATTGGTTTCCAAAGATATGCTGCCCCCGATTGCCGACGAATTCGGCCTGGTGGTGAAAAACTACCAGCTGGGCACCCCGTTTGAAAAAGCGCTTGACGGTCTGTCGGACCGCGTGGAAAGCCGTATGCTTTCGTATATTATTAAAGCCATCATCATTCAGCGCCAGGTCGGCGGTAACTTAACCGTCATCTTTGCGCGTCTGGTGGAAAACATCCGCGAGGAAAGCAAACTGGAAGAAAAACTGCAGGCCATGACCGCGCAGCAAAAAATCCAGTCCATCGTGGTCAGCATTATGCCGTTTGTGATGATGCTGGTGATGTTCATCTTCAACCCGACGCAGATGATTTCGTTCTACACCAGCCCGGTGGGCCTGTTTGTGTTTGTGTTCTGTATCATCTGGATCGGCATCGGCATGAAAGTGCTTAAAAAGATGGGAGAAGTGCGGGTATAATTATGAACAGTTTAGCGTTTACGTTAGGGCTTAATTTACTGCTGGCGGTGGGGATGTTCTCCATTTTCCTGGCCATCTTCGGCTTGCTTGCGCCGAAAGGCAAAAAAGAGGAAATCGTGGACGTGGCCGTGCGCCGTTTTAAATCCACCTCCAGCTTTGCGCGCTTAAAACCCGAAGAAAAGATGATGGACCGGCTGGCCGTTTTCTGCCTGCATAACTTCCACCTGGAAAAAAGCCTGGAAGAAATGCATATGCAGCTGGGCAGCCCGGACAATCCGCAGCCCGTGGATATTTTATATACTAAAATCATTGCGGCCCTGGCCATCCCGGCGGCGATTATGCTGCTGTTCCAGGCCGTCTGGCCGGTGATTTTGGTGCCCGTGTGCTTTATGGTGCCCGACGTGTTGATTAAAAGCAAAATCCAAAAACGCCAGGCGGAAATTTTGGGCAACTTCTCCACGACGGTGGACCTGGCCGCGCTGATTATTGAGTCCGGTCTGGACTATTTAACCGCTTTTGAAAGAATCATTAAAATCGCCAAGGAAAAGACGATTTTGGAAGAAGAGCTGGACAAGACGATTAACGAAATTAAGCTGGGTTACTCGCGCAGAGAAGCGCTGGAACGCTTTTCGGCGCGCACCGGGGTGCAGGAAGTGCGCTCTTTGGTCGGGCTGATTATTCAGTCCGACGAACTCGGTACCAGCCTGGTGGACCTGCTGCGCAACTTCTCGTCCGACTTGCGCTCGCGCCGTTTAAGCCGCGCCGAAAAGCTGGCGGCCCAGGCGTCCACCAAAATGCTGTTCCCGCTCTTTATGTTCATTTTCCCGACGATTTTTATTTTAATTTTAGCCCCGATGATTATGGGCCTTGTCAGCGGCGGCATGGGATTCTAGAGGATAAACGTATGAAAAAACATTTCACATTAGCGTTGGTTTTGGCTCTTGCGGCGGCCTCCGCCCAGGCGGCTACTTTCCGTAAAGAAGTTCCCGTCCGCCAGCACGGCAAAGAAGAAGGCATGCTGCTGGATTTGAGCAAAATTTCCATGGGAACGTTAAACGACGTGGAAGAAAAAAAACAGTATCTTTCCACCGTGCAGCTGGAAAAACAGCGCATCCAGAATTATACGTTGCGCATGGTGTACGAAAACGCGTACCTCCTCTATAAACGCGGGGATTACCAGCGCGCGCAGGAAATGGCCCAAACCATCCTGAGCATTGACCCGAACTTTAAACAGGCCCAGACGCTTGCCAAACAAGCCAGCCACATGGGCACGTACGGCACGACCTCGGAGGCCGAAGTGATTGAGGCCAAATTCCAGGAAACCATCCGCCTCTACGACAGCGGCCGCCTGGTGGAAGCCAACGATAAATTAAATGAAATTTTAACCATCCAGCCCGGCAACTCCAAAGCCCAGGCCTGGAAACGCAAAATTGATTACGACATCGCCAAAGAATATACCCGCCGCGGCGACGAAGCCTACGCCCAGAACGATTATCAAAAAGCTTTGGACGCCTGGTATAACGCGCTGCTGATGCGCAAGGACGATCCGAAGCTGGTGGCGAAAATTGCGGATACGGAAAACAAACTGCGCAAACAGCAGGTGGCCGATTCCATGAAGCAGGCGCTGGACTTTTATAACAAAGGCCAGTTTGTGGAATCGTACGCGGTGTTTGAACGTATTACGAAAATCCAGCCCGGCGATCCGCGCGTGCAGAAGTATATGTCCCAGCTGAAAAACGAAATTGCGGGCGGTTATTACAATGCGGGCAACAAATCGTATAACTCCAACCGTTTTGACCAGGCCATCGCGTATTGGACCAACGCCAAAAAATGGGGCGCGGATTCTACGACGATGGACGGCCTGATTAAACGCGCGCGCAACGCCAAAGAAAACCATTTGCGCGTCAAACAGCAGCAGGCCATCCAGGCCGAACAGGCCGCGCAGCGGGCGGAAGAAGCCGCCCAGAAGGCCGAAGAACAGGCCAACCAGCAGGCCGAACAATTAGACAAAGAGCCGATTGAAACCGTTACCGTGGACGGCAACGTGCCCGGACTTCCCGGCGGTACGCTGATCCCCGGTTCCACCGGCACCCCCGGCACGTCCGGCGGCATCGGTTCGTCCGTGGGCGGAGTGGGCGCCAACGAAACGCTGCCTACTTTGGGCGGAACGGTCAACCGCGTGTCGGCCGAAGCCAGCGCCGCTTCCCGCGCCAAATATATTGAAGGCCTGGACGCTTTCAACCAAGACGATTACGAACGCGCCCGCCAGGCCTGGATTGTGGCCAAACAGCTTGACCCGGGCAACAGCGACGCCGATTTGGGCCTTCGCAAAGTGGAAGAGTTGATGAGATAGGGGACCGGAAAATATGAAACTTACATCCAAATGGGTCTTATGGTTCGTGCTGGTAACGGTATACGCGTCCATTATCGGCGGCCTCTTCTATTACAATTTGTTTAAATTCGTTTTTGACAAAAAACTCCAAAACGAAATGGTGGAAATGGTGCGTTTCCGCGCGCCGACGTTGGTGCAGTGGCTGGCGTCCCGCCCGAAAGGCGAAGCCACGTTCCGCGAGGCCGAAATTATGAAAGGCCTTCAGCGCAACGACGACCGCATCAAAAGCCTCGTCTATCTCAATTACGACGGGTCTATCCGCTGGCACGAGAACACCAAGTTTCTGCGCATGTCGTACTCGGACTATAACAACTCCGTCGGTTTTGACACGAACTCCGTCGTGCAGGCCATCCGCGACGGCCTGCCCCGCGCCATTCTGTTCGGCAGCGGCGACTATTACGATATGGCCATTCCGCTGTTAGCCAAAGGTAATACCGTAGCCGGCGTGGTGAACGTTACCGTATCGCGCGAGAGCGCCAAAAAGCTGATTCATTCATCTATGGTACGCTACGCGTTCGGCGCGTTTATTATGATTTTGCTCATCGGCGGGGTGCTGTATTTGTTCCTGTTGCTTAAAATTCTGCGCCCGTTAAATGCACTGAAAGACAGTGTGGAAGCCGTTTCGCTCAATAACCTGGAGCTTTCCTTCTCCGCGCGCCGGGACGAAATCGGCGACGTGGCGGCGGCGATTGTTTCGCTGCTGGCCAAAATCCGCGCGGACATCAAGAGCCTGGAAAACGTGGAAATTATGTCCCTGGAAAAGGAACAGCGCTGGTGGAAAACCATTTTGGCGGTTACGGTGCCCAAAGGCTCCCGCGCCCTGGTTATTGACGAGAACAACAACATTCTCTATACCAATTTTGAATTAAAAGTGCCGGGCAAAGAGCGCGTGCACCTGCTGGATATTTTTGACGGCCGTCAGCAGGAAATTATTCAGGTGGTGGGGGAAGCGCTTGAGAACCCGACGAAAGTTTTGCGCGGCACGGTCATCAATAAAAATGTAAAATGTTTGGTGAAAGCCGTGCAGTTGCCCGATGATGCCGGAAAGAATCGCATCGTGCTGGTGCTGGAACCCGAAAAATAAGGGAATCTGATTTAGGAGAAACTATGAAAGTAGAAATCAAAAAAATTGGCATTTCAACGGTATTGTTTTCCGTGTTTCCGCTGGCCGTGTTCGTGGTGATGCTTCTGAGCGCTTTTATGGAAGTGTTCAACCCGGACGCCGTCGTCAACGCAGCCTACGTGATGGGGCTCGTGATGCGCGCCATCCAGAGCACGCTGCTCTTTTTGGTATCGTCGGTGTTTTTCTTGCTGGCGTATAATTTGCTGTGCGCCGTAGGCATTCGCGGCGTGCGCGTAGAATTGGAAGATAAATAGGAGAGAAGGGTTGATGAAAAAATTATTAACGTTACTCGTTGTATGTGCCGTAGCGGGCGTTGCTTTCGCCGCTCCGGCTAAAAAGGCGGCCAAAGCCGCCAAGGCCCCGGCCAAAGCCAAAGCGGAATTCATTATTGTGGAATCCGACGAATACGCCGCCGGCAAAGAAGACGCCCAGCTGACCGCCGGCATCGCCCAGTTTTTGGACGCCGAACCGTCTGTGACCAATGTGTCTTATAAAGACGCGGCGGCCGACCCGAAGCTGGCGAATCTGGACTACAGCTTTCTGCCGCTTTACCTGATTAAGAAAACGGACGCTATTCGCACCAAGCTGGAAAAACATCTCCAGTACGGTTACGCGCAGGAAAACGCCGATTTCATCATCCTGCCGCACCAGACCCGCCAGGGCGTGTACAACGGCAAAACCGCCAAACCGGGCGTGATGGAAATTTTTGTTATGTCCCAGTGCCCTTACGGCGCGATGGCGGAAAATATGGTCATCCAGGCCCAGAAAGACGGCAAACTGCCGGCTGACAAAGAAATCAAAATCCGCTATATCGTAAGCTACAGCGACAAAGACGGTTTCTCCAGCCTGCACGGTTCCGGCGAATGGGAAGAAAACGTCCGCCAGCTGCTGATTGCGAAGTATTACCCGGAAAAATTCTGGAAATACCTGGAAATCCGCAACAAAGATTACCGCTCCAGCCGCTGGGATAAAGCGATGGAAGAAGCCGGCATCAACAGCAAAAAAATTATGAAGAAATTTGACAAAGAAGGCATTGAACTCTTGAAAGAAGAAGCCAAGTATTCCCAGGAATACGGCATCAACGCCTCGCCGTCTTTCCTGTGGGAAGGCAAAGTGCAGCTGGACTTTGGTTCCGCTTCGCAGATTCCCGGGTTTGAATTCTTAAACCCCAACAGCGCCCAGCCCGGAGCCGCGGCTCCCGCCGGCAGCTGCTAAGCAACTGAATTTAAAGCCGAAACGGGGGCTGGGACGTATCCCGGCCCCCGTTTTCCAGAAGTGTCCGGGTGATAGGCCGGTTTTACGGCGGATGACCCGGCCGTTTCGGAAGGCCCGGGCGGGAGCGCCGGAAGAAAAACGCTCCGCCCCGACGACAATCCGTTCCCAATATGAAAGTAAAAAGACTAAGCGGTTTATTCTCTAAAGCGGTGTTTGTGCTTATCCTGATTTCCATTGTGCCGGTGGTCATTATCGGCTACCACGTGATGGGGGTGGACAGCCGCATTTTAAAGAACGAAATTTTGCAAAAACAACAAACGGTGGCCAGCCGGCTGGCTTCCGTCGCGCGCGCGCATATTAACCGCAAAGCGCAGCTGTTTTCCGTCTTTGTGGATTTGCATACCGATTTGGGCGGCCACGATTTTATCAACGAGCCGGATTTAAACTACCTGCGCATGCGCAACCCGTCCATCTTTTACCTGGCGGTGCTGAGCCCGGCGGGCAAACAGCTTTTTTCTTCGGGCAGGGCGGCCCCTTTAGTGAATTACAACGATATTCTGCCGGAGATTTTGGAGACCTGCGTCCGGCGCGGGGAAGACTATATCAGCGACGTATACCATATGAAAAACGGTATGTTTGCGCTGATGGCGTTTCCGGTCCGCCAGCATTTGGGGGATGCGCAGGTTTCGGGCGTGCTGGTGGCGGAGATGGATTTGAAAGAGATGGGGGAATCTCTGTCGCAGGCGTATCCGCTGGATATGAACGCGATTATTGCCACGGACAGCGGGGAAATCGTTTCGTATAACGGCGCGCCGGATGGTCTCTCTCAGGAGGTCCAGCCGGAAATGGCGGAAAAAGTGCGCGTGATTAACGAGCAGCTGGGAGACCGCCGCAGCGGCGAGGTAACGCTGCCCGGCGGCGAAAAGATTTTGGTGGCGGCGGCCAACCTGTCCCTGCCCGGCTGGAAAGTGTATGTGGACCAGCCCGCCAATGTGGCGGCGCAGCTGTTTGTGGAGAGCACTTTTAATTCTCTCTGGGACGTGCTGGTGCTTCTTTTGGCGATGCTGGTGTTTGTGGTGGTGGTGAGCTACTGGGTCATTAAGCCCATTACGCGCCCGCTGGAGCGTTTGCGCACGGCGGCGGTAAAACAGCGCGAAAATGACGATTTTGTCGTACAAAAAGAAGACGTGGAAATCCCCAATAACGAAATCGGCGAGCTGGCGGCGGCGTTTGTGGATATGTCCGCTGCCTTGCACGCGCGCCGGCAGGAGCTGATCCGCACGCAGCAGGAACTGGCCCGCATGAACCAGGCGCTTGAAAAGCGCGTGGAAGAACGCACGCACGAGTTAAAGGCCGCCACGAGCGAGCTGGTCAAATCCGAGCGGTTGGCCGCCATCGGGCAGATGGCTTCCATCATCAGCCACGAAATCCGCAACCCGCTGGCTGTAATCAGCAACGCCACGCGTCTGATTAAAATGCTGGTTACGTCGCCGGACCCGAAGCTGGTCAAACAGTTTGGCATTATTGAGGCGGAAATCAAACAGGCCAACAGCATTATCAGCGAGGTGCTGGGGTACGCCCGCACGCGCGAACTGATTTTAACCACCATTGATTTAAACAGCTACCTGCGCGAAATTTTGCTTTCGTATCCGTTCATTCCCGGCATTAAGCTGGAAGACCGGCTGGACCCGGAAACCGTACGCATTAAAGTGGATGCGGAGGAAATCAAGCAGGCTATCCGCAACGTGGTTTCCAACGCGGTGGAAGCCATGCCCGGCGGCGGCAAGCTGACGGTGGGTACGAAAGTGGGGCGCCGCATGGTGTGCATTTTTGTGGCGGACGAAGGCCCCGGCCTTAGCGAAGAGGTGCGCCGGAAGATGTTTTCGCCGTTTTTTACCACCAAGGCCCGCGGCACGGGCCTGGGGCTTGCGGTGGTGGGCAAAGCCGTCAGCCGGCATAAAGGCAAGCTGTTTATCAACAGCGCGCCCGGCAAAGGCACCTGTTTTCAGATTTACCTAAAAATATACAGAAAACCCGGAGATACCAATTATGGAGAAGCAAGTTAAAATTTTAGTCGTAGACGATGACAACAACCTGCGCGAAACGCTGGTGGATTTGCTTGAAATTGAAGGTTATAAAGTCTATCAGGCGGGGAATGCCGCCGAATGTCTGGAAATTTGCGCGAGCGAATTTTTCAACGTCATTTTGATGGATTATAACTTGCCGGGCGAAACCGGGCTGGACTTAATCCGCAAGATCCGCTCGTTTAACCAGGATACGCAGATTATTATGATTACGGCGTACGCTTCGTTAAACGCCATTATGGAAGCCATGCAGGAATCCGTGTACGACTTCTTGATTAAGCCCGTGGATTTTGACTATTTAAAACGCACCATCAACCGCGCGCTGGACAAGTATTTCCTGGAACAGAGCAACAAGGAACTGCTCGCGCAGTTAAAGACGCGCAACGAGGATTTGGACCGGCTGAACAATATGAAATCCAAATTCTTTTCCATCGTATCGCACGACTTGTCCAACTCTCTGATGACGCTTAAAATGAGCTTTGATATGCTCAAAAAGAAAATGACTCCCGACGAGGACCAGAAGAAAAAAATGATGTTTATGGACGAGTCGGTCAGCCAAATTGAGCATTTGATTAAGGACCTGGTGGACTGGGCCGCCATTGAAAAGGGCAAGCTCCGCATTGAAAAAGCCCGCTTTGAGCTGACGGAAAGCTTAAAGAAAACGGCCGAAATTTTCCGGGCCAAAGGCGCCAAGCGCAATATCCGCGTGACGTTTGAAAGCTGCGGCGCGGTGCCGGTGTTTGCCGATGAAAAACGCATCCGGCAGGTTATTTCCAACATTTTGGAAAACGCCGTGCGCCATACGCCCGACAACGGCACGATTGAAATTGTCGTTAGCAAAATAGATGAAAAAAATGCTAAAGTGTCCGTAACGGACTCGGGGGACGGTATTGACCCCGAACAGGCGCCCAACCTGTTCACCAGTTTTACCCAAGTGGGCGACAAGAGCCGCGTGGGACGGCTGGGGCTGGGGCTTTCCATCGCCAAGGATATTATTGCCAACCACGGCGGCCGGATTTGGGCGCACAGCGAAGGATTGGGTAAAGGGGCGTCGTTTAACTTCACGCTGCCCGTCGCAAATTCTTAGAATTTAACAACGTTAGGGGAGTATGCCAATGAACAAGAAGAAAAAAGTTACAGTGCTTATCGCCGATGACCAGACTCTGTTCCGGGAAGGTATCAAAGACGTACTTACCGGGGAAAAATGGATTGAAGTCGTAGGGGAAGCCGCCGACGGGCTGGAAGCGGTGGCCAAAGCCAAGAAGTTAAAACCCGATGTGGTGCTGATGGATATTAAACTGCCCAAGATGGACGGTATTAACGCCACGCGCCAAATCCGCCAGTCGTGCCCCGAAGTCAATGTGCTGATGCTTTCCAGCTTTGAAGACGAAGCCCACGTGCTGGACGCCATTCAGGCGGGCGCCAACGGCTATTTGTCCAAAATGCTGCCCGCGGCCGAACTGGTCAACTCCATCAAAACGTTTACCAGCGAAGGGCTGATGATTCCCCAGCAGCTGATGGGCAAACTGCTCCACGGACTGCGCAAAATGGGCGACGGCGGTATGCCTTCGCAGGCCACGCTGACCAAAACCGAAATCAAGGTGATGGACTTTTTGGGCAAAGGGCTCAGCAATAAAGAGCTCGCCAAAGAGCTTAACTGCAGCGTAAAAACCATTAAAAACCATTTAAACAGCGCTTTTCACAAATTAGGCGTCAGCAGCCGCACCGAAGCGGTGGTAAAAGCCATTGAGAAAGGGCTGATTTCGTCGGAAGGAACCGTGGTTCCGGACGATAACGACGGAGAGTAATCTATGCGTTTTCAAAGGCCGGCCGCGCGCCGTTTGCGCCGCCAACAGGGGCAGGCGACGATTGAGTACGTGCTTATGCTCGCGACGATTGTCGTCGTGCTGTCGGCCTTTTTAACCGCGTTTCACACGCACATCGTGCGTTTTTTCTTTACGTTTATCGGGCAACTGCTCACGAGCTGATTCTATGCACTTGATACGCCGGGCCGTTTGGAAGTTGCAGGACCGAAAGGCGCAGATTTTGCTGCCTTCGGTGCTGCTTGCGCCTATTTTCATCCTGGTGATTTATCTGCTGTTTGAAACGGCCAAAGTGTCTATGACCAAGGTCCGCCAGCAGTTTGCGCTGGATAACGCCGCCTATTCCCAGCTGTCCGCCGCCAGCACGTATTTAAACGCGGTGGCGCTGGCCAACGGGCCGCTCCCGTACCGCGTGATGCTGTATTACAAAGACCAAAAAGTAAATCCGACGGAAACCGCAGCCCAGCGCGGCCGCCAGCCGATTTCTATTTTTGAGCTGTTCTATCACGGCGGCGGCGTGCCCGCTATCGGCCCCGATTACTATACAGGTATTAACGGGCCGCCTAAAGCCGAATCCGTGGACTGGGGCGTACATTACGACTCGTCCAACGAAGAATATCCCCGCGGCGATTGGGAAAAAGACCAGCCCCGCGCCCCGGGTTCGGACGAATGGGTGCCCGTGATGAGCAAGTCGCTCGTCAACGATTACTATTTCCCGGCCTTGAAGTTCGGTACGCTGGTGATTCAGAACTATTTGGAAACGTATGTGCGCGTGGGGTCCATTTATGAATCCCAGTCGTATGTGTACAAAGAGGTAAGCAAAAACGCCATTATGTTCCGCGAGGCGTATTACCTGAATACCAACGATTGCAAAAAGTCGGACTGCGCCCGCCAAAGCGCGGCCCAGCTGCGGCCGTATATTGATTTGCGCACCAAACCGTTTGAGCTGGACAAGATTCGCTTCTACGGGTCTGATTCCGGATTCAGCGGCGAGCACGGCGGCGCGCTGAACCTGGATTTGCCGATGACGGAAGTTATTAAGACCAAGCTGTTCCAGTTTGCGTATCTGGAGCCGAGCTCCCGCAGCAAGCTGCGCACGCTGGCCCGCGGCGTGGTGCTTAAACAGCCGTTTAAATTGCCGAAAAACCATTTTAATATCAATTTGGAACAAAAATATAAACCGTACGTGCGTAATACGGCGGTGCTGGAATGCCCCCGCGCGGGAAACAACTGCGTGTGGCCCAACCCGCTGCCGAAATACACCGTAACGCTTAACCCGTAATGATGAACAAACTTTTTTCTCTGCGCTCCAGGAAAGGACAGGCGACCACCGAAGTCGTGCTGTTGTTTCCGCTGTTTGTCATTTTTATTTTGTTTATTATCAAAATTTTCGGTCTGCTCATTTTAAGCCAAAAAATGGAAATCGCCGGCTATTATGCGGCGCGCCGCTTTCAGCTGCAGTCCCACGAAACGGATTATTACGCCAATACGTGGGACAGACGCTTTTTGAAAAAGGACATTCAGCGCAAAGTGGAAAGCTACCTGGGTTTTGACAACGAGGGTATGCGTAAATTTTTGAGCTTAAACGAACTGAAAATGGATATTGAAACTTCCGGCACGTGGACAAAAGTTGTTTTGACCGCGCGCACCAAACCGCCGCGCATCCGCTTTTTGTGCAATTACAATAAGGACCAGGTGTGCGACCGGGACGCCAAATGCCTTAAAGGCTATATGTTTCTATGCGAAACGGGCGGCGAGGTGGAAGTGATTAAGTATGTGGGCCATAACGAACGCCCGGCCCCGTACCAGCGCCCGGAAGGGCGGTAGCCGTATGGGAAAATACTCTTGACAAAGGGGTATTTTCTGCCTATACTACTAGTAGCAAGCAAGTGATAACTCTGTGTTTGAGCGTACCTGCGGGTACGGGTCAACAAGAGTAGTTTTTATTATTATATATAAGGGGTTTTATATGTTTAAATTAAAACCGGGAAACGTATTCCAGAAGATTAACAAGATGGACAAAAAACAGGCTTACACCTGGGGCGCCATCGTGATAGTGTGTTTTATTGCGCTTATCACGCTGGCTTCTTTTATGGGGGATGCTGACGATACGTCCTTTGACGGGCTCAACACCCGCGGCTACGATTTGGCCCAAATGCCCTTCATCAACGACGAAGCGGAAGAATACCTGCTTGCTTCCAAGTATCCGGATATGCAGGGCAATAATTCCACGATGCTCTACACTTCGGCGGAAAAAGAAGCCCGCCAGGAAGAAGACGCCGCGAAAGCCGCCGAGGAAGGCGGCGACGGCGCGGAGACGGACGCTTCGGCTGACGGCGGTTACGCCGGCTATTCGGGCGGCGGTTATTCCGGCGGCTACGCCGGCGGAGGAGCCGGAAGCGCGGGTCCGACGCAAGTGGGGCAGCTGGGTTCGGCCAGCATGAGCCGCTCCGGCGGCAGCGGGGTGAACTCTTCTTGGGGCGCCCCGAGAGGGGACTTTTCTCCTTATAAAAGCCAGGAAAAAGGCTCCGAACTGCCCGTACAATTTAAGAATAATGACGCGCGCCGCGCGCTTTCCCAGTTTGCGCAAACCAGCCGCGCCGCGGCCGGGTTTAGAGACTCCAAGGGCGCCAACGCCAAAAGAGCCTTGATGGGCGGTAACGTCCAGGGCAGCGAAGCCTTTACCGACGGCGGTGTGGATTTAAGCAAAAGCGGCGGCCTGGCGCTGGATACCAATGCGCCCGTGTCCACGGCGGATTTAAGCAACCTGGGTAAAGACATTTCCGACGCCGCCAACAAAGCCAAAAACGATAAAGATGCAGACGAAGACGATTTTAGAGAGACATTAGGGGACAAACTGCTTCAACAGTTGTTAAGCGGATTAGTTAATATTGGAATAGATCTCATCGGTAATGGTATTAACCAGGGTATGGACGCCCTGTGGGGCTCTATCAGCGGCAACAGTGCGGCTAATCGCTTTGATAAGGAAACGACGAGTCGCATTATGGGCAGCTCCTGGGACCAGCTGAGTGATACTGATAAGGAATTATACGCTAAGACCAGAGGCGTAAGCGTGGACTCTTTGAATCAAACTTTTAAAGACAATCCCACTTTGACTATGCGTGATGATTGGGCTGCCTACCGCAGAGGGCAGGCCGGATCCGATCCGGCAGCTTCAGCTAAATTCTCCCGTCCGACAGCTGAATATCAATCTTCTTCTACCCAACTGGTAACGGATTCGGAGTTATTGGCATTGGGTGTTACGGAAGAAGCTGTGGTTACAGTGGACCAGGATAAGTATGCCCGCTATCAAAAAGCGAACAGAGCGTGGGAAGACGATATGGATAATTCTTTTCGTCAGACATTAAAATCTGAACGTGACGGCAGATTGATAAATACGGAATACGCGCAGGGCCGGCAGGAGCGGTATAACACGGCATATAATGCTAAACAGCGCGACCATTCCAATAAGAGATACTCTGCCGGCAATACTGCGGGGGCTTCGTCAAATAACGGAAGCGGTAACACTGGTTCGTTTAAGAGCCCAAATGATTTTACAACTCAGACCCAGTATGAGGATTATGTGAATGGGTTAACGGTGGATAATGATGTAAAAGAAACTTTATTAAAACGGAAACGGAATTAATATTTAAGATGTTACGGAGGAATTTATGAATATCTTTAAATGGATTACGGGCAGGGCCGGCAAGATGGCTCTCTCCGCCGCGCAAGCGGTGGGGCTTTCGGCCGTAGTCGGCGTTGCGGGTATTGCCGCCTGGCAGTATCTGGACGCGCCTGCGGACAATACCGCGTTTAACCCCGCGGCACAATATAACCCCGGCGAAATTGTATACGTGGCCGGTGCTTCCGGCGGCGCATACGGCGCAAACGGGGAAGTGCAGTCCGCTTTCCGGGCGAAACCTTCCAAAGCCATTGAGATGACGGAAAAAATGACGCTTGCCCAACAGCGGGCTGAAGAGTTGGACGATTCCGTTACCATTCCGTCTTCCGCCGCTCCCTCGGACCCGCGGGCTTACCAGATGGGCGGAACCGAAGGCTTGGGGATGGGCGGCAATCGGGCCAACGAACAGGATTTGAAAAATAACCCGATGGCGCTTGTACAGCAGTCTATGGCCGGCGTGTCGGAGGCGGTCAGCCGGGCCCAAGCGCAAGCCCAGGGGCAGGCCGCCGCGGCGGCAGGCCAGGCTCCTGCGGGGCAGGCTCCCGCGGGCACTTTAGCCAGCGCCACCCGCGACTGGGGCTCTTCCGCCGCCACCAAAGGCATTTCGGGGGGCGGGGGAAACTCGTTTAATTCCTCTTTTTCCATTCAGGACAGCGGCAAAAACAGCAAAGAAGCGGCCGCTATCTTGAAAGATCCGGATGCCGTTGTGCGTAATTTTCAGGCGCAGGCCGCCGCGGCGCGCGAAGGTGCGCAGCTGCGCGCCCGCTCCTCTTTTGGCAGGGACGAAATGCTCGCCGGTGATAGAGAAACCGCGGTGGGCAACGCCCGCAGCTCTAAAGAAGGCAAAGATTTGGACTTTATCCGTAAACGCTCCGCGGATGCGGCCAAGAATAAAAACCGCGCGGCGAACGAAGGTTCGCGCGCGTTTCTGGCCAGCACCCGTATTTCGGGCGGTATGACCGTAGTGGGCGACAATGTTACCACCGGCCAGGGGCAGGGTTCTAAAGATTTTGAGGCCGCCACCGAAGCCAACCTGCGCGGTTTGAAAACTTGGAATATGGATATAGAAGACCAGGCCAACAAACGCGACAAATCGCAGAAAAATATTCGTATGTGGCTGTGGATTGCCCTGCCCGTGGCGTTAGCCGCCATGCCGTGGATTGCCGCTATGTCTACGCTGGCCGCGGCGCTTTGCAGCAACCCGTTCACGCTGGCTGCCGGTGTGGCGCTGTGGGTTAAGGCGGCGATCTTGCTGGCGGTGGCGCTTGCTCCCGTGATGACGCTTTTAGGCGTAAGCATTCACCATATGAACAATTACGGAGGAGAGGCATTGTCCACCTGGGGCGCAACGATCGCCGGGATTTTGACGGCCGGCCTGGGAACTTGTATGATTCCGGGTGTGGGTGCGGCTTTGGGCGTACTTTCTTGGAACGCCATTTTGGCCACGGTGGGCGGCGTTGCTTTGGGCGCCGGTGCGGCGGCTTTGCTTAACGGCACCGTAAAGACTGATCCGGGGATTGATCCAGAGTCGCTTAACAATCCCAACAACCAATAGGGGGCCGTATGAAATTTAAAGATTTCGTAATGCCTGAACAGCGGACCATATCCAGAAGGGGCGTTATTATCGCCCGCATCGTATTTTGCGTATTATTCGTGATATGGGTGGCGGGTGCGGTTTACCTGTATTCCAAAGTGCAGGAAGCCGAACAAAAAATTCAAGAGACGCGGCGGGAAGCCGAACGCAGAGAAGAACTGCTCCGCCGCGAAGCGGCCTACCGCCGGGCCGCGCTGGAACAGCAGGCGGTTCAGTCGGGCGTGCAGAACGCGGTGGATACGTTTAAGCAGTAGGGAGAACACTTATGAACTTGTTTAAATTCTTAAAAAGTGTATCTGGAAAAATCCAGTTAACCATGGTCAACACCTCGGCAATGGCGCTTGTTGTGGGCGGCCTTGCCGCGGGGACGATATATAACGCCGCGGGCAATCAGACCAAGCAGGAAATGGCGGTCCGCTCGCTGTCGTCTCTTTCCAGGGATTCTTCGTATGAGGGCCTCCAGCGCAGAAACGGCCTGCTGACCTCCATTAACGTCAAGGACGGCCTCAACCAGGTGGCTACCGCCGAAGAACGCGCCGCGATGGAAGCGGGCGGAAGCTCTAATAATTTTGGTTTGGATAATGTGGAGCGGGTACAGAATGTATCCTTTGGCTCTGCCGCCCAAACGTCCGAAACGGACGGCCTGGGCATGGGCGGAAACAAAGCCGTTTTCAGCGGCCCGATTGGTTCCGGCGCTGCCGGCGGCTCGGCTCCCGGCGTGCATCCCGGCGCCGTAGCGGGTGCGGTCGGCGGAGCGTCATCCGGCGCGGCGGGCGGGGAACGCCCCACGCTGGGCACGGCTTCTATGGCCCGCGCTTCGGGTAATGCGTTTAACGCGGCGGCCGGTTCTGTGGGCGGCGGTTCCGCCGCTTCGGGCGCAAGAGGCGCCTCTTCGCGCGCTTCCGGCGGTTCTTCCGGCTCCGGGGACGGTTACCAGCTTTCCGGCGCGATGCCCAGCGGTACCAATGCGATTTCTTCGCTGGGGCTGTCGCGCGGCGGCGCGGCGGACGGTTCCACCTTTATGGCGGGCGGACGCTACTCCACCACCGGACGCGGAGCCCGTTCTTTCCGGGAGAAAAATGATTTAAAAGATATTTCCAAACGTTCCGCCGATGCGGCGGGCAATCGCAACCGTGCGGCGAACGAAGGTTCGCGCGCGTTTCTGGCCAGCACCCGGAACTCGGGCGGTATGACTGTGGAAGGCGGGGTGGAGTTGGGCGAAACCGGCTCTGCCGATTTTAAAGCTCCCGAAGCTTCGCGCTTAAAAGCGGTAGGCGATTGGTCGGATGATACGGACAAAGAGGCCGAAAGACGCGCTAAAGCGCGCAAAACGCTTACCTGGCTGCTGATTGGCACCGTTGTGGCGACCGCCCTGGCCATTCCGTTTGGGTATCAGTTAATTTCTAAAGGTAAAAATGCCCAGCCTTTCGGATGGGGCCTGGTGATTGCCGGGTGCGCTATTATTGCGGCCGCTTTGGCTACGGCCATTGCCATGGTGGTTAAAGCGGGCCAATATGCGGCGGAATTTTCGGGCGGCTTCCTGTCCACCTTTGCCGCTGTCATCGGCGGTGTCGCCATTGCCTGCCTGGGCTTGACCGTTGCGGCCGCCTTTACCAATAAAGGAAGCCCGCTGAACAAATTCTTTGAGAAGATTATGCCTAAGATGAAAAAGCTGGTCATTTCCCAAGGCAAGAATTTGGCCGTGGGCACGGCCACCAATGTGGCGGTGTCTAAAATACAGGAAGGTATTAATAAATCTTAATAGATTGTAAAGCGGGAAGAGCGCCCAACAGGCGTTCTTCCCGCTTGTATGGATAATCCGATGAAAGAACAAAACGAACAACAGGAAGAAAAAAAGCCGCTTGTCATTTTATGGGCGGAAATCAAAAGGCTTTCGCGTTCCAAAAAGGCCTGGGCGTTGTTCGTTTTGTTCTTTTTTCTGCTGCTTATCACGGGTGTGGTGCCGGTGGGAAAAATCCCGTTCCTGCGCAATTTGGCGTGGGCGATGGGCTATACGCCGGAAGAAACGCAGGATATTTCTCTCTTAAAAGCTTTGTTGTCCTGGAATGAACACGCCAAAATAATGCGGGGGGAACTGCCCGATCCCGACGCGGCAAACGTCTTTGGCAACGACGGCGGTTTTTCCTCGGCGCGTCAGCGGCTGGAATCGGAAAGAAACTCCAATTTGATTAATTTGCGCGCGGTCAATGCGTCTTTGGCCCAGCAGGGGCAGGCCGCGGACCGCCTGGCGGGCAGTTTTTATTCCGTTGACATTGGGGAAGGCGCGCGCGGGCCGGACGTGCGCATCCGCAAAGGAAATGCCTCCGCCAATACGCAGGCGAATGAAGCCAAACCCGGCGAAGTATATTTTGGCGCGGACGCTTCCGCCGTTGCGCGGGACCCGAAAGACGGATTTAATACCACAAGTTCCCTTAAAAAAATTGCAAACCCGAATATCGCCGGCGGCGGCAGTACGGACTGGCTGGGGGGGCTGGTGGACAAAGCCACCCGGGCCGACGCGGGCCTGGAGGGCATTGCCAAAAGTTTGGAGACGGGCGGTACGCTCGCGCAGCTTGCGCCGGCGGCGGATATCGGCCGCCACAAAGCCCAGCGCGATATGTATTACGCCTGGCTGACGGGTATGAGCGCGCGGCGCACGCCGCAGCTGGTGCTTAAAAAAACGCTGGCCTCGGCCGGGTTTGACGGCTCGGAAATGCCCAAAAAAGTGTTTGATTCTTCCGGTTATTCCGGCATCGGCATCAGCCCGGACGACGTCGTGGCGGATTTGGATAACATTAAACTGCGCCTGCAGAATGAAAAAGAATGCGAGCGCGCGTTAAATTCTTCCGGCGATACGCTGACCAACCAGCTCCAGGCCGCCAAAAACGGCATTAATACGCTGGCGGGGTCTTTCCCGAAAACCTGCGACGAGGTGGACGGCAGCTTTCCCAACCGTTTATCGGCTCTTCGCAACCAGTGCGAACAGGTTAAAAACGCTTATTCCGATTTGGGCACTTTCTGCGGAATGGCGGTAAAAGCGGGCCGGGAAGGCACCTGCACCACCAACAATTTACAGGGCCGTTACGACGCATATGCGGGGTACTGCCAGGCGGAAAAAGAAAAATGCCAGGCTTTAACGACGCCCGAAGAGCAGGCCGCCTGCCTGGGCGAGATTAAATCCGCCGCCGATTACGACGGGGACGACTGCCGCAACGGCGGCTGTTCCGAGGAAGGAGTAAGCAAGCTGGTGGAAGGCACGTTTAACGTAAGCGTAAACGGAAAGCCGGTGGACCCGAACGCGGGGGATTTTTTCCCGGAAGCGGATTGGGGCGGCACGAAATTTTATTAAAATCCCCCTTGAAAAAAGAGGATTTAATTGTATAATAGAAGTAAGGAAGTGCGTGTAAAGAAAGTTGTTACGGAGTGGGCGACCATCTCTGAACAACGAATTTCTTTATTATAGCAAAGCAGTAAACGGGACTGATTTCTCCGACGGTGGGAGTCTCTTTCCCCGGGCCCCGAAAAAGGGCAAATCCAGGCAGTTTTATTTTGATAGGAGGCATTTATGCCAGAGGAAAAAAAGAAGGATAGTTTTACCTTTAGCGATAAGATAAAGAACAGCAAGCCCGCTGCTTCCAAATCTTTCGCTAATCGTATTTCCTCCAAAATCGGGAGCGACGGCAAACCCAAAAAGACTCTCTTTGAGAGAACCAAACGGGATGCGCCGTTCTTCATCGCCGCCATTGTGGCGCTGCTGTTACTGCCGTTCTTGTACAAATACAGCGGTACGGTGAGTGAAGAACCCTTGGTCACCCCCGGAAGTGAGGAATCCATGTTCGATCCCGAACGGTACGGTTTTGATACGGTTGCCGGGGATCCAGAAGGACAGATTGCGCAGCTCGCCGGACGCGATCCCTTGAGCTTGATTAAAGGTTTCGGCTCGGGCGAAGAAGCCTCCGACGATTCGCACCTGTACGATATTGACCGCAGCGGTTTGGACGACAGCCAGTCTTACGTCGGCACTTCTGTGGAAGAAAATAATACCAACATTTATAAACGCAACGCGGCGCCCGCCACGCGCGCGGCTTTCCGCCGGGCGGCTACCAAAATCAACTCGTTGCCCTCCGCGGGTCTCAACAGCCGCGGCGGCGGCAAGCTGGGCGTCGGTATGTGGGGCGGCGGTTTGAAAACCGCGGCCAAGAAAGTGGGAGCGGAAGCTCCGCGCACGAGCCCGAAACCGGTTTCCCTGCAGCCTTTACAGGCCGCCGGAAAACCGAGCCGCAGCTATTTCGGCCAGGGCGCGGCGGCGGAAGCCAGACGCTCCAGAGACGCCATGTCCAAAGGCAACGCCATGCAGGCGTTGATGGACGCCCAGATGAAACCCATTGAACCCGGTAAAATCGGCGGTCTGACCGGCGGAGCCTTCGGCCCCGGCGGCGGCAACGGCGATTTGAAACGTTCGTTTGCTTTCAACGGCAAAGAACCCTGGTGGTGGGACATGATGAAGAAACGCTCCCAGATGGAATGGGAAGCGGAGTTCAACCGTAAATGGGACTGGATTAAGTGGAAAGACAAACTGTTGCAGGGCTTCCTCAACGGGGTTCTCTCCTGCTTGTTTACCGGTACGGACGACTGGTCTATGGGCAATATGTTCGGCGCAATAGAAGGCGGTGGGGATGCGGCCAAATGCGGCGAATACACCAAAGAGCAGTGGGAGAAGTGCACGGAATGTATGAAGTTTGGCGCTTTTGGCAAACAAAGCTGCAAAATGTTCATTTCCCAATTTGGTGAAAATTCTGTTGCGGCCAAAAAAGGCTGGCAGGGCGGTAACGTTGCCGGTGCCACGATGGGCCCGATTATGCAGCGTATTGACTGCTTAAGCAACGGCTTGGGCGCCGCGCTGACCAAGAGATGGTTCGGCAATGATAAAAAAGGCGCGCTGTCGGAAGCCAACGATTGCAGCACTTTCGCGATGGACGGCATTTACAGAGCTGTTCAGTCGGGTAAAGGCGATTGGAGCGTATTCCACTATGTAGTGGGGATTCCGACCGCTAAGTTGGATACGTATTATAAGGTGGCTCCGGATGTGCAGAGACAGATGCTTGTCGTCGGTTACCTGCATCCCGGCACGACTTTTAACGCTAAAATCCCCGAAGTGGCGGACCGGGCCGGTTTTATTCCGCTGTTTGTGGAGAGCGTAGCCATCAAGAGCAAAAAATTGAAAGACGGCAGCGTTGATCCTAAGTATAAAAAAGATTACAACGATGCTCTTTCCAACGCGGAAGAGGCCAGAGACGCCGCTGTTTCCAGCAAGCGTAACGAGGCGGCTGCAGACTTGGAGAAAGCGTTGCAGGCGTGTGTCCAGTCTTATCCGGACAGCAGCTCCAAAGGCTATAAAGAGTGTGTACAAAAAGCCCGCGGTACGGCAGACGGAACAGTTGCGGGCGCTTCGCAAAAGGCTAAAAAGCAGTATAAAAAAGATAAAGCTTCCGCTCAGCGGGATCGTAACAATGCCAAAGCCGTATATAACATCCGCGGCGGGGATTTACCGGAAGATGTGGAAGTAGCGCTGACCGAGCTTACCCAGCAAACTTCCGACGGCGGTTTGCTCAGTTACACGGAATTCTTGGGCATTTTAAGACAGGGCGGCGCCATCCGTGACGCGTATAAGACTTCTACGAACGCCACAGCGCAGCTTTCCTTGTCTACGAAAGGTGCGAAGGAAGGTAAGGGCTTTGTAACCGGTGCGCGCTGTGCGTATCCGCTGGCCCGCATCAGCTGTGACTTCTACGCTACCGCCAATACCGCAGGTACAAAAGAAGGCCAGTCTGCCTTGCTCGGCAGCACTAATGTACCGTTTGCTCATTTGAGCTTTGCCAACGGTATGCAGGGTAATGCCAAGGCATATGAAGCTATGCAGGATAAGTTTGTAATCGTCTACAAAGTGCAGAGCAACGGCAATGAGTATGCCAAAGCGCTCAGCACGGACAATAGTAATGATACGCCTCAAGCCTATGTGGTGCCGCATGCCGACGTCAGACCGTTTGAAGGTACATGGCGCAACGAAGACACCGGCCGGACCAATTCGCTGGGTACGGCTAAAAACACTGGTCTTAACTATCAGGTTTTGGCCAAGACGCTGCCGGAAGGTGTGAAGGGCAAACGCCTGATTCTGAACTGGGAAATCCGCCAGTGCCCGTCTATTGATGTAGACGGCAGTGTGGTTACCAAAGGCGGCTGCCATAATGGTACTGTGTATAACAATACCGTGGATAAAGAAGGCAACGTAACGTCCAGAACCGCGGTGGGCCAGTCTTTGCCCGGTGAAGTAGTCAGCAGCGCAAGTTGTGTGTATTTTGACGACACCGAAGTTTCTTCTTCGGAAATTGAGCGGCAGCCCATCGGCGAATGTGATGCTGCGGATGCGTGGCAGAAGTCTGAAAAGTGCTGCTTGGAAAAGATGCCCGGCTACACCTGGAAGAACGGTCAGTGCGTGCCGCCGGCTCCTCCGGTTGACGAAGGCGGTCAGACTCCCGACCCGGCACAGGTTGTATCGTTCTTGGCGCCTAAACCCTCTTGGGTTCCCGCGTCTATTACGGGAAGAAAAGCGGGCACAGGTCCGTCCAAAGAGATTTTTGACGGCGGTTTCCTGGCTGGAAATGCGGGTAACAACTGTGACGTGATGGATGGGTTTATCCTCAACTCCAACACTGCTAAGAATTATGTGGACGCTGTTGTAACAGCTTACAACAGCCAACATGCCAACCTGCCTCTTAAAACGCAGAATGGCAGCTATGCTTTTAGCGGTCGGGGCGGATTCCCAACTGTGGGCGAATTTATTGACGCTATGAATATTGCCTCTTCTATGGGCAGAGCCGATGTGCCGAAACAGGCCGTATGTGCCCTTGGACGTGCCGTCATGGCGGCTTCGGAGGACAGAAATGTCCCGCAGCGCAATTGGATTCGCTATAACGGACAGACATACGCTCCCCGCAACCCGTTCGGTTCGTTCTTAGATTATATCGGTGAAGAGGCCGCTTTCTGGCCTGCTCCGTACTATATCGCTCCGGACGGTGAGGAGAAGTGCGATATGCGCTTCCTGTATCAGGCCTGGAAAGAAGAAGGAAAGCCTTATTGCACCGCCAGCGGTGTTGCGAAGAAATACCACTGGGGCGCCTATTCTTCTAATGCAAAGCCTAACAGTGCGTACAGAAACTCGTCCGCCGGCAGAAAAGCGGGTTATCCGTTAGCGGCTATGAGCAAACTCGGCCAGTATACGCCGGAGGGCACTTCATCCAATGCCCGCCAGCATGATATGCGCAAGGCATACCATTTGGGCACCGGGTATAAATCCGGCCTCTCAAATAACGGCGCCAATGCGCTGGTGCGCGACGATAGAGAAGCGTCGCATCAAGAATTGCGTGGTGATTCTTGTTCGTATCTCTACGGAGAAGACGAAACCATGAAGGTGGCCAATGTCTTGACTTACGTGCAGGCGGTTTGTACCAATGGACTGAACTATAAACCTTCGGGCGATGCGTCCGACAGATGGTGGAATACTGGCAATAGTGGCAGATACACCGCTCCGGATGGTTCCAGAAGCACTACTGTAAGTGGTGTAAGCGCGAGCGATCTGAGAAGACGCACCGAATAGCAATAAATCTGACAACCCCCGGGAGAGCCCTCCCGGGGGTTGTTGTATCTGTTGAAAACCCCCAGCTAGGCTGGGGGTTCAGTAAAGGTTACACCGTTGAGTAAGGTAGTTTTAGTACGAGAATATAAGAGCAAGAAGAAAGAGAATTTTGTCAGACAGGTATAAATGAAAAAAAGAGTCATTCCCGAAGGTAGTAGTCGGGAATCTGCTCCATTTTAATAACGACAGATCCCCGACAAAAACACTCGGGGATGACAAAATAAGAGAGAGAATAAACGCAAATGACAGGTTGTTGAAACTACTTCAAGTAGTAGCTAGTAGAGAGAGGGCTGCGCCCGTATTGAGAAAAACCCCCGGCTACGCCGGGGGATGTTTATTCTTGGTTTCCGCACAGTGTACCTGCGGAGGAAATACCCTTATCGGATGCGGCGCATTTTTGTTCCGCCAATTCCCCTATATCTAACCTTTAAACCCGTTTGCCCCGCACACCCCTTTTTATTTATCATATACATATGACTAAAAAACGGATTTTTCCGGCGGCGTTGTTTGTCTTCCTCTTGCTGGGTGCGGGGGGACCTCGCGCGTATGCGTTTTTTCCGTTTTCTTTCCGTAAACAGGAACTTAAAACCGATTATTCCCAAACCGTATGGGACCGCATTATGCTGGAGCAGTCCGTTACCGATATGCGCCGCGGAATGGGGGAGATGAGCCAAGCCCGCTACAAAGAAGCTTCCAACAGTTTCGCCAAAGCCGTCATCAAAAATTCCAAAGACCCACTGCCGCACCTGCTTTTTGGCGCATCTTTATATTGGACGGGAAAGGTGGACGACGCCGTCAGCGAATACAAAGAGGCTCTGCGGCTGGACCCTGACAGCGCCATGGCCTACCAGCTTTTGGGCATCGCTTCCGGCTGGAAGGGGGATGTGAGCCAGGCGCAGGAATACTTTTTAAAAGCTAATCTCTTAGACCCAAACAAAGCCGATACCCATATGAACCTGGGCTCCACTTATGCCGTCCAGCGCAAGCCGGACAAAGCGCTGGAGCATTTCCGCCGCTCGGCCGAGCTCGCCCCGCGCGAACCGCTCTATCATTACCAGCTGGGTACGCTCTACGAAGCCCTGGGGCGCGACGAACAGGCCGAAGCTTCTTTTAAAAAAGCCCTGCGCCTGTTTTCCGCCTACGAAGACGCACAGCTTAGCCTGGGCGCGCTTTATGAAAAATTAAACCGCCCGGAAGACGCGTTAAAATACTATAAAAAAGCCGTCAAAACCAAACCGGGAGACCACGTGGCCCGCCTGCGGTACGCTTTCTTATTGGTGCGGCAGGGGCAGGTGCAAAAAGCGCGGGAAGTGATGGAGGAGGCGTTCTCCATAACGCGTTTTAAGTCGGACGGCCTGGCGTTAAACGCCGTCTACCGCGCCAGCGGCCGCACGGCGGATGCGTTTCGGCGGCAGATTGAAAATTTCAAAAACAGTTTGGAAAAAGTCTCTCCTTCCAAGGCCGTCAATATAGAAGTGGCGCTTGAATATGAACCCGTTTCCAAACCCTCCGAAGTAAACGCCCGCCGCGGCAGTACGTTTGAAGAAGCGTACCAGCGCCTGCGTGCGGACGGAATGCCGGGCGGCGCGGATACGGCTTCCCGAGCGTTTAAACGGGTGTTTATGCTGACGGAGGGGGATGCCGCACAGCGTAAAGAACAAATTGATGAATTTATTTCCGGGCTGGAGCAGGCCGTGGCGCAGGCGGACGGAAAATATAATTTGAATCTTTCGCTTCAGGGCCGCACGATGGATTATGCCGCGCCGTCCGCGCTGACGCAGCACAATACCGCCGTGCCCAAAGCCGTGTATGACCCGCGCATTGTGGGCAACGATATGGGGCTGTGGGTGATGGGACGCACCTGGCTGGCTTTTGTGGACGACGCAAGCGAAGACTTGCAGGAGTACAAAGCGCAGTGCCCAGCGGATGATACCTGCGCCCTGCTGGCGGGCCTGGCCGCACTGGCGCGCGGAGACGGGGCCGGCGCGCAGGCCGCGTTTAACGAAGCGGTTTCCGTTTCGCCTGCCGACCCGTTGCCTTTGCTGGGGCTGGGTACGGCGGCCGTCGTGGCCGGCGATGACGAAGCGGCGCGCTCGTATTATATGCGCGCGCTGGAGGCTGACCCCAAAAACAAAGTGGCCGCGCGGAATTTACAAGTGTTGGCGGACTGATTTTTATGCAAAAATACGGACAGCATTTTTTAATTAACGACGGCGTAATTACACAAATTGTGGACGCCGCCCTTTTACTGCGCGCGGAAAACCTGGTGGAAATCGGCCCCGGCAAAGGCGCGCTGACCGTCCGGCTCATCGCGCGCGGGTGCAGGAATTTTACCGTCGTGGAAATTGATCCGGAAATGACGGCGTGGTTAAAAACACACCTGCCCCAAGAGGCGGGCGTAAACGTCATCCGGCAAAATTTTTTATCGTTTGAGTTGGCTTCTCTGCCGGCGGTGCCGACGGCGTTTGTCAGCAATTTGCCGTATATTGACGCGGCGGACATCTTGGATAAAGTGCTTGCCTGGCCGCACTTTTTTTCGGCGGTGTTTATGTTCCAAAAGGAGCAGGCGCAGCGTATCCGCGCCCACGCGGGGGAAGATTTTTACGGGCCTTTATCCGTTTTCAGCCAGCTGCGCGCGCATATCAGCCCGATTTGCAAAGTGGGCCGAGGATGCTTTAATCCGCCGCCAAAAGTAGAAAGCGCGGTGCTGGCGTTTGAGCGGCTGAAAGAGCCTGTTTTTTCGTCGGAAAAAGATTGGAACAAATTTAAGAAAGCTGTTTTGGCGGCGTTTGCGCATAAGCGTAAAACGGCGTTTAATTCGCTGCTGCTTTCGGGGTATGCCAAAGAAAGTGTTTCCGCCGCGCTGGAGCGGCTGAACCTGCCGCTGACCGTCCGGGCGGAGCAAATCCCGCCGGAGGCGTATGTAAAATTGGTTTATTTTTTAGGAATCTAAACCCGGTGCCAAAAACGGGTCAAGGCCGTTTTTTAAGGCCTTGACTCGTTTTTTTTTTTTGATACAGTAAGGGTACATTCAATGCAGTATAGGAGGTTGTATGACACTTAGAATGGTTAAAATAAGTCTGCTGTCTCTTTTAATCTCTTTACCGGGCGCGGTGTTTGCCCAGGACAATTTGGATCGTTTTCCCGTCCAATCCAAAAAAGAATACGATGATTTTGTGGAAAAATCCAAAGCGGATTTCAATAACTTTTCTTCCAAAGCCCGGCAGGATTATAAGGACTTTGCTTCGCGTATTTCACAGCAAATACAGAAAACGAAGGAACAGAAATCCGCTAATCTGCCGCAGGAACAGCGTGCGGAAACGACTCGTTTTAAAATTCCTGTTTTTTCTCAAACAACAGGAGAAACATACTTTTTGTCACCTATGGCGGTTAATGTTTATACGGAAACTGATTCTTTGGACTCCTTTGTCAAAGTAACTGTTTACGACGGAGAAGTGTATGTCTTGCCGGAGGAAAAGGAATCTTATCCCATTTGGTACGAGACGGAGAAAAAGAAGCTGGAAGGCTCCGCCGCCCAGGCTGTTACGGGGGAGAGCCCTGCACCCTTTAATCAGGACAATTTATGCCCCTCTAATACGCCGGAGTGTGAAGATTTGCTGGTTTTGTGGACCTATATGAGAATGCCCAAAGAGAATTTTCCCGCATTGGTAAACGGGGCCCGCGAACAGGGTTTTGCCGCGGCGCTGCGCAAGGACAAACGTCTGTGCATTGGCGGGGCCTATTCGGGCGCCCTTACTAAACTGGAAAAACATCAGCGGGAACGTTTGCTGGGGGAAAATTTTAATCTTGCCGCGCTGGAAGATTTTATGTGGCGGGGGGAATTTACCAAAAGCGGGTGGGAAGAAACATTCCATTCTTTCTGTCTTAACGGCCGCAGCGGTAAATTGGATAAGGCGCAGTTAAAACAAATTAAAAAATTTGCTAAACAAACGGAACGGGCGCTGGAAGCAAAAAAAATTCCGCTGATTCGTCTAAACAACCGGGATCCTTTCGCTTCATCGTGGTCAAAGTTTTATGGGGCGTTAACCTGTATCGGCGAGTTATAACCGTTTGATGAATAGCAAATATTCCAAAATCCGCTTCCGGAAGTCAAAGGGGCGGATTTTGTTTAACCCCAATTCGCGTTCGGCGGTTTTTAACAGAGCGGTTTTATCCGTCAGGCCGGGCGCGTAAAAACGGCCCGCGTTTAGCAGGGCTTCTTCGGGCGCGAGGCCGATGAGCTCGCTTCCCGTAACGGCAAGGCCGCGTTTTTCGGCTTGTTGTTTTGCGGCTTCCCGCACGGCGGCCAGACCTGTTTTTTGGTAATCCGTCAGGTTAAAAGACACTTGGGCGCAGTCGTAGCCCGGCATCAACCAGCCGATGGCTTTTACGGCGGGCAGGCCGCCGTTTTTCTCGCGCAGGACCGCCGCTATTTCTTTGGCCGCCGCCACCTCCCGAGTATTTAAAGATACGTTAAAAGCGATTAAAAAATTCCGCGCGCCGATGACCGTTGCGCCCGTTTTGGCTACGTCGGGAGAAAATGCGCGCGGCCCCAAATCGGGGGGGAGTTCGGCCAGTTTTTGCGGCAGGCTTTCATATTCGCCGCGGCGGATGAACGCCAGGTTTTTCCGCTCCGGCGTGTGGGCGTTGGCTTCGTATAAATAAACGGGCAGGCCGAGTTTTTGCGCGGCTTCCTGTGCCAGCCGTTCGGCTTCTTCGGCCGCTTCTGTAAGCGTCATTCCTGCTACCGGCACAAACGGGCAGACGTCCGTGGCGCCCAGGCGCGGATGTGCGCCGCGCTGCGTGCGCATATCTATATATTCAGCCGCCGCCTGCAGAAGCGCAAACGCCGCGCGGCGGACGGCCTGCGGCTTTCCCGCAACAGTAAAAACGGTGCGGTTGGCGTCCGCGTTGGAATCTATGTGCAAAAGCGACGCGCCCGGTACGGCGCGCACCCGCCGGGCGATTTCTGCAATCACGTCCGGGCGGCGGCCTTCGGAAACGTTGGGCACGGCTTCCATTAATTTCATACAATTATTATATCCCTTTTGGACAGAACCGTCCGGATAAAAAAATATAAAAAGATTTATGCCATTTTCGCTGATTTATAGTATAATAATTGTAGGTACTTATTAAGTTTAAGTACCCGATAATTAATAAAAGGAAGTAACTAGTAAAATGCCTAAAGGAAAAGTTAAGTGGTTTAATGACCAGAAAGGTTACGGTTTTGTAACCCCCGAAGACGGTTCTAAAGATCTCTTTGTTCACTATCAGGAAATTCAGGGCGACGGTTTCAAAACCTTGGCCGAAGGTCAGGAAGTGGAATTTGAAGTCGTAGAATCTGAAAAAGGCCCGAAGGCCGTTAAAGTCGTCAAACTGTAATTTTTGAAAGACTTTTAAAAAGCCCCGAGCCTTTGGGTTCGGGGCTTTTTTTGTCCCCCGGGGCGGGATGTTTCCGTCTCAGAGAATAGGTGTTGTGAAATGGTTAAGAAGTCTTATCCGCAAGCTTCGCTCCGCGAGCTGTGGCATCTGTCGTATCCCCTTATTATCACGATGGCCGCACAGGTGGTTATGCAATTTGCAGACCGCATGTTTTTAGCCTGGTATTCGCACGAGGCGCTGGCCGCATGCGTGCCCGCCGGCGCGCTGGCGATGACGTTTGCCGCCATGTTTATGGGGCTGGCCAGTTATACAAGCGTGTTTATTTCGCAGTATTACGCCAAGAAAAAATACGCCTCCGTGGCCATTTCGCTGTGGCAGGGTATTTTTTTAGCGGTGATATCCGCCCTGCTTCTGGCCGCGCTGACGCCCTTGGGTACGGCCGTTATTAATGCGTTTGGGCATGAGGCCGCCGTGCGCTCGCTGGAACTGAAATACTTTATTATTTTAAACTTGTTCGGCGGACTGGCCGTTATCAACAATGCGCTGGCGAGCTTTTTCAGCGGCCGGGGGCAGACCAAAGTGCCTATGTGGGCGGCCGTAGTGGGCAACCTGGTAAACATCGGGCTGGACTACGTGATGATTTTCGGCAAGCTGGGTTTTCCGGCGATGGGCATTGAAGGCGCCGCGTGGGCCACTATCATCGGGTGCGGTTCCATAACGCTTATTTTCTGCACGCTTATTTTTGCGGGCAAAGTGCGCAAAGAGTTTAAAATCAACCGCCTGGCGGGTTTTTATAAACCGGTATTTTCGCGTTTACTGCGTTTTGGCCTGCCCAACGGATTCGGGTTTTTGATGGATATTCTGTCGTTTACCCTGTTCACGTTTATGATCGGCAACATTGATACCATTTCCCTGCAAGCCAGCAACATCGTTATGTCCATGCAGCCGGTGGTGTTTACGGTCATTTTGGGGCTGGGTATCGGGATTCAGATTTTGGTCAGCAAATACCAGGGGTTAAAAAGGCCGGATTTGAGCATTAAAGTGGTTAAGAACGCGTGTAAAATCGGCTATACATATGCCGGAGCCGTCGGGCTGGCGTTCTTTTTTGGCGCGCCGCTGTTTATGGGATTGTTCATTCATCCTTCTTCGCCGGATGCGGCCGCGATTACGGCCAAAACGTATCCGCTGATGAAACTGGTCAGCTTCTTTGTGCTGTTTGACGCCACTTACTTAATTTTCGGCGAATCCATCCGCGGGGCGGGTGATACGAAGTTTTATATGTACGTTATGCTGTTCTGCGCGTGGGGGCTGCTGATTCCGGGTACGTGGCTGATTGTGTATAAGCTGCAGCTGTCCGTATTCTGGGTATGGAGCTGGCTGACGTTCTACGCCGCGATTACGGCCGTGCTGATGCTGTGGCGTTTTTTGCGCGGCAAATGGAAGACGTTTAACGTAACGGGAAGCGTCTGATTCCGTCCGACAAACTATTTAAACGCGGTCTTTTCAGGCCGCGTTTTTTACGGTTTGATGAATTTATTTTTCCGGCAGTTCCAGTAATTTTTTGATGATGTCTTCGTGAATGCGCAGGATGGTTTCGTCTTTAGAGGCCAGGTTGTTGGCTATCAGCGCAAACGCCACCGGCCTGCCGTCCGTATCGTGTACGTATCCGGCCACGGCTTTCACGCCGTCAATCGTGCCGCCTTTTACGCGTACGTCCTGCACCCGGTGTTTGGGTTTTAAAAAGTAGCGCAGCAGGAGTAAATCGCCGCGGTCGTCCGGCGTGGCGAGCGATTCATAATAGTATTTAAAATTGGGGCTTTGGGCCATAAACGCCAGCGTGTTTACCAGCGTGCGGGGGGTGAGCATATTGTCGCGCGAGAGGCCGCTCCCGTCGTATAAAACGGCTCCGCCGCGGTCCGCCAGTTTGTTTTTGGTCAGGAATTTTTCCAGCTCGGCCAGCCCGTTTTGTACGCTTCCTTTCCGTCCGGCGTGAAGGGCGAGCTGTCTTAACAGCATTTCGGCGTATAAGTTAAAACTGCGTTTGTTGACGATGAGCACAATGTCTTTCAGTTCGGGCGACGAATAGGTGTGCAGCAAATTCATCGGTGCGTAATCGGGCTCCGTTTGCAGGGTTTGCGCACGGCCGCCGACGGCAATACCCTCTTCGCGCAGGGCGTTATGCAGCGCGCCGGCCGCAAACAGCGCGGGGTCCGGCAGGGCGGCCTGGATGGTAAACCCGGTAAAATTCGTGGGGATGGTGCCGTAAATTTCCATTTGGTACTGGTGGGGCGCGCCGTAGGCGTAGGCATTGTCCCGCTTATTTTTTCCGTCGGCGGTGACAAAACTTTTGAGTTCCAGTTCCGGCACCTGCGGGTCCGTGGACGCTACTTCGGCGGGCTTGCCGGAAAACGGCTGCGGCTTAAAATGGATTTTAAAAGAATTGTCGTTGAAGCACAAAGGGCTGGCGGGCGCGGCGTAATAGTTGCCGATATTTTCCCAATTTACTTTGGGGGGAATGGACGGCCCTTCAAAGGCCGATACGTCCGCATAAATGTTCCCTTCCACGCGCGTAATGCCGGCCTGCTTCACGGCTTTGGCCCATTTCTGCGCAACGGCCTGCCAGGTTTCGCCGCCGGTTACGCGTTTGGAGCCCAGCGTCGGGTCTCCGCCGCCGCGCAGATACAAACTGCCCTTCAGCACGCCTTGGGCGTCCGGCTGTCGGTCCGCATATAAACGGGTTTGAAAACGGTGGTGCGGGCCGAACGTTTCCAGCGCGGCCGCGCTTGTGAGGAGTTTTAACGTGGAGGCCGGGGCCAGACGCATATCCGGGCTGACGGAAAAAATTTCCTGCCGGGTGCCGTCTGCGTAGGCGGCCAGGCCGCCCCACCACGCACCGTTAAGCACGGGGTTATTTAAACGCGCGCGGACATAGTCCTGCACGGAAGCCGCCTGCGCGCAAAAGGGAAATAAAAGAAAAGCGAGGGATAAAAAGCGTTTCATAATAATAGGATATCAAAAATGTTTCGGGCCCGCGCATGGTATTCAACTAAAAACCCCGCCTGCAGGCGGGGTGCTGGGTAATGCGGTTTTAAATTAGTTAAACCAGGGGTACCATTTGTCTTTGTCGCGGATGTTGATTAAGAGGGCCGCCGCCAGCAGGTCGCGCGCGTTTAAGGCCTGCGGCTTGTCTATATTGCAGACAAAGCGGTCAAACGCCGTGTGGGCGTTGTCAATCACGCCTTTGCTGTCCATCTGTCCGTCAATATCGTAGTCCGCGCGCAGGAGTCCCCACAGGTGCCCGCACGCTTTGCGCGCCACGGCGCGCCAGGCGCTTCTTTCCGTAAGAGAGGCCAGGGCGTTGCCTTCGCGCGTGAACAGCTGCCAGCTGCGGCGCAGCGAAAAACGTTTGCGCGTGGCGACCAGTACGTCTTTGGAACGGGCAAAGTAAATTTCATACCGCTCATGCGTCAGCCCGAAGCCTTTTTGCAGAATGATGGCGGCTTTTTTGCCTTTGCGGTCAAACAGCGTAATTTCGCGCAGAACAAGCTGGGACCAGACAATCCCGCAGAAAAAAATCACCGCGCCCAGCGGAATCACGAGCGAGCAGGCGGAGTAAATGGTGTTGTAGGCAAATGCCGAAAGCGGCAGGAGGCCGGAATTTTCCCCAAGCCCGGCGGCGGCCATTACGATAAACGCCAGCGCAATTAATAAAAGCCCGGAGAATAAAAACAGACTGTCCCAGCGCGAAGAAAGCGACACCAGCACATTGCCCTGGTTGTCTTTGGCGCGGAAAATAAGCGACGGCGTACCGTACAGGCGCACAAATTTAATGGGATAAAGCGAGTTGGGGTTGGCGGGAAGATTTTCCGGGCGGCGGCGCAGAAACGGGCGTACGCATCCGGCGGCCCCCAGCAGGACGGCAAACAGAAACATCAGCCCGACGAGTACGTCAAACCCTCTGCCCAGCTGGCGCACGTACGGCGGCATATTTTTGGATAACAGCGTGCGGACTTTAAGCTTGGCAAGCTTCTTTTTTAAAGCGGACGGGGCGGAGATTTGGGCGGGTTTTTCCGGTTCGGCGGCCGCGGCGGGCGGCTCCTGGACGGCCGGAGCTTCTATTGTTACGTCCAGCGTCTCTTCGTGCACGGCGGGCAGGGCCGCGATGTCGTAGGCGCGCGGGTCGTTTAAATTCATTTCAAGCGCGACGGGGGCGGATTTTTCCACCGGGGAGATGAACGAAAAAATCAAATCCGTTTCCGCGTAGGTCAGGTCTTTGGCCAGGATGGAGTAGGCTTTGCCGTCAATTAAGAAGTAGCCCGCGCCGAAATCGTTTTTAGGGGTAAAAAAACTGATGTAGAAAAAAGGGTCTCCGGTGGAAAATTCAATGCGCTTTACTTCTTCGCCCGTGTAGGAATTGCCCACCACCTGCATTTTTTTGCTTTTGACGTCGGCCAAGTCGGCGGTGATTTTTTTCTCAATACAGGTTTCGGTGGCGCAGGCCACGCTTTTAACGTCTATGCGCGAGGAGCCTTTTTGGAGGGAGAGCACGCTGTCCTTAGGGGCGTTTTTTACCTGCGTCCAGCCTGCCGGCATATCCAGCGTAAACGCGCCGTCCTGCGACGTAAACACTCCCGCCCACCCCAGCGGGGCGGCCGCAAACGCAAACAGTAACAGCGCGGTTTTTAGTAACGGACTGTGTGCCATACCTAAATTATTATATTATATTCCGGCCCGGTTTGGCCGCAAATCTCCTCTACGCGCGCGGAAACTAATGATTGTACGCGGGGGACTAAAATTGTATCATATCTGTATAGACGTTTACCAAGGCGGTGAAAAAATGGCTCAAAAAAATTATACAAACGAAAGATTCGCGGCGCTTAGAAAGCTGCTGCGCAAGAACAAGCTGGACGGGTTTATCGTTACCAATAACCTGGACCAATTTTATTTGACCAATTTCTTCTTTTATCCGAATGAGGCCGTTTTTCTGGTGCACAAAAAAGGCGTTACCTGCTTTACGCGCGAACTGTACGTGGAGCCGTTTGGCAAATTTGCGCCGCAAATGGAAGTAATCGGCGACGAAAACCGCATCGTTTCCGCCATTGCCAAAGCCCGCAAGCTGGGCCTGGCGCGCCCCGGGTTTGACGCGGCCAAAGAAACCTATGTCTCCGGCGGCCTGCTGCGCGCAAGCGGATTTGTGGAAGCCGGCAGCTTTATCACCACGCTGCGCGAAACCAAAGACGCGGCGGAATTAAAAATCCTGCGCGAATCCAACCGCATCGCGTACCTGACGTACGAATATATCAAGCCCCGCGTCAAAACCGGAATGACCGAATTTGAAGTGGCCGCGGAAATGGAAAAATTTATGCGCGCCCACGGCGCCACCACCACGTCGTTCTATACGATTGTGGCGTTCGGCGAAAACGCCGCCAACCCGCACCACGAAACCAGCGCGCGCAAATTAAAAGCCGAAGACGCCGTGCTGATGGATTTCGGCTGTATTTACAAAGGCTACTGCTCGGATATTACCCGCAGCTGGTGGCACGGCAAAAAAGAACCCGCCGAATATACGAAGATTTGGAACATCGTTGATAAAGCCCGCAAACAAGGTATCAAAGCCGTGGGCGTCGGCGTACCCTGCAAAAAGGTGGACGCCACCTCGCGCGGCATTATCAGCGCGGCGGGCTACGGCGAATACTATACGCACGGCACGGGCCACGGCGTGGGGATTGAAATCCACGAAGAGCCCTACAACAGCCAGCAGTCCTCCTCCGTATTGGCGGAAGGCAATATTGTAACGGTGGAGCCCGGCATTTACCTGCCCGGCAAGTTCGGCGTGCGGCTGGAAGACACGATGGCCGTTTCCAAAACCGGCGCGAAAATTTTAACGAAGAAATAAACCTATGGCAATAAAAAGTTTAGCTTCCCAAAGAATGTCCGATTTCCGCCGGGTGCTTAAAAAAGCCGGCCTGGACGGCTATTTAACCGCCGCGCATTTGGAACAGCGCTATCTGTCCGGCATTGATTTGTACGACGGCGAGGCCGTATTCCTGATTACACCTAAAAAAGGCTATTGTATTACCAAACGGCTTATCGCCAGCAAGATGGTTCCGTCCAAAGATTTTTTAAAAACCGAAATCGTTCCCTACGGCGGTATGCTGGACGGCGCGCTGGAAAAAATAAAAAAACTCGGTTTAAAACAGGCGGCGTTTGACCCGGCGTTTATGGATTTGCAAAACGGCCAGCGGCTGCTTAAAGCCGGCCTGAAGCAGGCCAGCGGGCTTATAAGCGAAATGCGTATGGCCAAATACGCCGACGAAGCGGCCAAACTCAGAAAAGCCTGCCAAATCGCCTGGCAGTCCTTTGAAGAAGTCAAACCGCAGATTAAAACCGGTATGACCGAAGAGGACGTGCGTATTTTAATGGCGCTTGCCATGCACAAACGCGGCGCGGACTCTATCCCCTTTAACATCGTTTGCTTCGGCGAGAACACCGCCGACGCGCATCATACCCCGTCCAAAACCCGCAAATTAAAAGCGGAAGACGCGGTGCTGATGGACTTCGGCTGCTACTACGAAGGCTACACGTCCGATATGACGCGCAGCTGGTGGCACGGCAAAAAAGAGCCCGCCGAATATACGAAAATTTGGAACATTGTAGACAAAGCCCGCACGGCCGGCGTAAAAGCCCTGCGCGCTGGCGTAAGCGCCGGCGCGGTGGACGCCGCGGCGCGCGGCGTGATTGAAGCCGCCGGGTACGGAAAAGAATTTTTCCACACTACCGGGCACGGCATTGGTCTGCAGGAACACGACCGCCCGATTTTGCGTTCCGGTTCGCCGGATATATTGGAAGAAAATTATGTGGTTACCGTGGAGCCCGGCATCTATTTTGACGGACGCTGGGGCATCCGCTTGGAAGACAGTTTTTTAGTCACCAAGACCGGTTCCAAAAAATTGACGCAGAAATAATTCCGGGCTGCGGCCCGAAAATGAGGTATAACCATGCTTAGCACGACACAATTTCGCGAAGGTCTTATTTTTGAAGACGAAAACGGACAGTTGGTGGAAATTATTGAATTCCAGCATCACCGCAAAAGCCAGGCCCGCGCCGTGGTGCGCGTAAAACTGCGCAACATCAACACCGGCGGCCTGATTGAAACCGCCTACCGCCCCGAAGATAAATTTAAAGAAGTGGAAGTGGAAAAACGCCCGTTCCAGTATCTCTACACCACCGGCGATAGGGCCACGTTTATGAACACCGAAACCTACGACCAGGTGGAAGTGGAAGTAAAGAAACTGGGCGATTTGACCAAATACTTAAAGGATAATATGGACGCGGTGGGCATTTACATCAACGACAAGCTGTTCAACGTTGAACTGCCGATTAAAGTACCCCTGAAAATCGCTTCCACCGTGCCCGGTGTAAAAGGCGACACCGTGGCCAACACCACCAAAGAAGCCACGCTGGAAACCGGCGCCGTTATCAAAGTGCCGCTGTTTATCAACGAAGGCGACACCGTGCTGGTGGACACCCGCAACGGCAGCTACGTGGAACGCGTGGCGGCCTAAATGTTTTGGCTAAAGCGCACGGCTCTGGCGGCGTGCTGTATGGCTGCGGCCGGCGGGCTGTGCGCTTTTGATTTGCAGTATGGTTCTTTTTTTAAAATAGATTCCGTGTCCGTGCAGGATTCGCGCCCGGTGCTTCCGCTCTCGCGCGGCAAATACGCCAACCTGCGCGTGCTGGACCGGGAAACGTTTGAGCTGTTAAAAAGCTGTCCGGTCCGCTGCCGCCAGGAAGCGGCTTCGGCCAAGCCCGAAGTGAGCGAAATCCGCGCCGCCAAAACCCGCAAAGGAATGTGGATAGCGGACGTGTCTTTCGGCGGGCGGTGGCTGGTAACGTTTTTGATTTTTCAGAATAAAGACGGCTACGGCGTAAAAGAGCCGGAGCATTTTGTATTTTTAGACCAACGGTTAAAACGGGATGTGCAGGATTTGTTATCCCGCGCGGCCGCCCAGTCCGCCGCACAAGAGGCATCCGCCCGGACGGAGGAAAAATGAAGTGCATTTTAAAGCGCACGGGGGAAACGCTGGCCCGGGAAGTAGAAGTGGCAGACACGTATTTTACGCGTTTAAAAGGGCTGATGTTCCGCCGCGGAATGCAGGAAGGCGCAGGCCTGCTGCTGGACCCCTGCCCGCAGATTCACACGTGTTTTATGCGCTTTGCAATTGACGCCGTATTTTTTGATAAAAACGGGGTCGTGTTATACGTGGCGGAGCGGATGAAACCCTGGCGTTTCGGCCGTTTTGTGCGCGGTGCGCGCTACACGCTGGAGCTCCCGGGCGGCAGTTTGGCCGGACGGGTGAAAAAGGGCGACGAAGTCGTTTTATCGTAAGCCCGCACGATTTGGACGATTATTAGATGACGAGGTTACCGATGAACGTAAAAACAACCATTTTAACGCTGGCGGCCCTGCTGGTTTTGTCCACGGGTGCGTCCGCGCGCAACATTTGGGACGATTTCGGCGATAATGTTACGCGCGAAAACGTCCGCGCCTTCACCAAAGACTTGGGCGGCTTAATCGGCTCCGGCACGTACACCACGGGCCGCGTGCTGGGCTGGGGCGGATTCCAAATCGGTCCGCGCGCCAGCATGGTGTTTAAGATGAGCCAGGGCAACGGCGAAGACCGCGCCACCAAACAGCATACCGCTTTGGGCGACCGGGACGAAGTGGGTTCCGTCGTCTATCCGTGGTTGCAGGCCGATATCGGGATGCCGTTCCGCATTGACGGATTCATCCGCGCCAGCAGTTACCAGGGCTTAACCATTGCCGGCGGCGGATTGCGCTGGGGCATTACGCGCCCGAACGAAATGCTGGGCTCTTTCCAGCCGATGCTGGTGGTGTCCGCGCACAGCGCAAGCGCGCGCGATTTTTCGGCCACGCATTATAACGCCAGTTTGGTGCTGTCTATGAAATTTAAATACTTTGTGCCGTATATCGGCGGCGGGGTGGATTACACGACGCTCAATATCAACCAGGCGTCTCTGGTCCCTACTTTGGAAGGGGAACGCGAGCACGCCGCCACCGCGCGCGCCACGGCGGGGTTCAACTTTAAACTGCCGTCTTATATGGACCTTAGCCTCGCGGCCAACTACGCGTATTACGGGTTGGGGGCGGAAGCGTCGCTGTCTCTGCGGTTTTAATTTAAACGAGTTTGATACGGACGGGACGGAAAAATTTTTTCGTCCCGTTCATTTTTTAGGAGTTTTTTATGAGCGAAACAGCAATTGCTTCCCGGCGGGTCGTTTGGCTGGACATACTGCGGGTGTTTTCGGCGTTTACCATCGTATTTTTACATATTTCGGCCGCGTATTTGGAAAATGTGGTGCCGTTTGGCAGTGTCAATTGGTTCATTACCGATTTATACCTGGCGTTTACCCGTTTTGCGGTGCCCGTATTTGTAATGATTAGCGGCGTGTTTTTTCTCAGCCCGCAGAAAGACCTTACCATCGGGCAGATGTATAAACACTATATCTTCCGTATCCTGACGGTACTGCTGGGGTGGGCGGTCTTCCGCACGTTCCTGATGAACGTGTGGCTGGAACATGCGCCCGTTTCGGCCTGGGCGGCGGGCGTGTTTAGTTCCGTCAAATGGTATTGGTTTTTGCCTATGATTATCGGGCTGTATATGATGACGCCCGTCCTGCGCGCGCTCAGCGCGTTAAACAACCGCAGCGTGCTGGCGTATTTTATCGTGCTGTCTTTTATTATGGCGTTATGCCTGCCGATGCTGGAAAACGTGGAGCGTTTTTACTGGCCGATGGCCATCCGGCCTTCGGCGTTTACGGATATTTTAAAAATTCCCTGCCTGGTCTTCGGCGCGCATTTTGTGTTTGGCTATTATGCGTATACCTACGATATCGGCCCGCGGATGAAGAAGGTGCTGTATGCGTCGGCCGTGGTTTCGTGGCTGCTGATGGCCGGGGGCGGATACGTGTTTTGGAATGAAAAGGTCAATCCGCTGTATTTTTATTTTATGTTCGGCGCAAGCCTGGCTCCGTTTTCGTTTTTGACGGGTGCGGCGGTTTTCCTGCTGGCGAAAGACTGGCTGGGGAAAATTTCTTTCAGCCCGGCGGCGGCTGGCTTCATCCGGCGGCTGGCGTATTACAGCTTGGGCGTATATATGCTGCATATTATTCTGGTGGAACTGGGGATACATTTCGGCGTATTTAAGGCGCTTTCTTTCTGCCCGGCCATTTTGGTGCCCGTGCTGGCGGCGGTGTTGTTTACACTTTGTAACGGGATAATTGCGGTTTTATACAAAATCCCGTGGTTTAGAAAATACTTCTTATAATAAACGCCCCGGGCAGAC